>NZ_JACJQO010000012.1 GCF_014696715.1 Pseudanabaena sp. FACHB-2040 | reverse complement strand
TACACGAAAAACATTCTGCTCAACGAAGGCATCCGTGCTTGGATGGCTCCTACTGACCAGCCGCACGAGAAGTTTGTATTCCCCGAAGAGGTACTGCCACGTGGTAACGCTCTCTAGTAATTCCTTTATCGCTGGTCGCGACCAGGAATCCACTGGTTTCGCCTGGTGGTCTGGTAATGCGCGTCTGATCAATCTATCGGGTAAGCTGCTGGGCGCTCATGTGGCTCACTCTGGCCTGATCGTTTTTTGGGCCGGTGCGATGACTCTCTTTGAAGTTGCGCACTTTGTACCCGACAAGCCTCTGTATGAGCAGGGCTTTATTCTTCTGCCTCACTTGGCGACTTTGGGCTGGGGCGTTGGCCCCGGTGGTGAAGTCATCAACACCTACCCCTACTTCGTCGTCGGTGTACTGCACCTGATTTCTTCTGCCGTGCTGGGTCTCGGCGGTATCTATCACGCCATTCGTGGTCCCGAAACCTTAGAAGAGTACTCTTCCTTCTTCGGCTACGACTGGAAAGATAAGAACAAGATGACCACCATCATCGGTATCCACCTCATCCTGCTGGGTTGCGGTGCGCTGCTGCTGGTGCTGAAGGCCTGTGTCTTCGGCGGTGTCTATGACACCTGGGCACCGGGCGGTGGAGACGTTCGCGTCATCACTAACCCGACTCTGAACCCCGCTATAATCTTCGGCTACCTGCTCCGCTCTCCCTTTGGCGGTGAGGGCTGGATTGTGGGTGTCAACAACATGGAAGACATCATCGGCGGTCACATCTGGGTTGGCCTGATCTGTATTGGCGGTGGTATCTATCACATCTTGACCAAGCCGTTTGGTTGGGCTCGCCGCGCTCTGATCTGGTCGGGTGAGGCTTACCTCTCCTACAGCCTGGGTGCGCTGTCCCTGATGGGCTTCATCGCCTCCTGCTACGTTTGGTTCAACAACACCGCTTACCCCAGCGAGTTCTATGGCCCCACCAACGCTGAGTCTTCCCAGGCTCAGGCGATGACCTTCCTGGTGCGCGACATGCGTCTGGGTGCCAACATCGGTGCTGCTCAAGGCCCCACAGGTCTAGGTAAGTACCTGATGCGCTCTCCCACGGGTGAGATCATCTTCGGTGGTGAGACCATGCGTTTCTGGGACTTCCAAGGCCCCTGGTTGGAGCCTCTACGGGGACCCAACGGCCTTGACCTAGACAAGATCACCAACGACATTCAAGACTGGCAGGTGCGTCGCGCTGCTGAGTACATGACCCACGCGCCCAACGCGTCGATCAACTCGGTAGGTGGTGTCATCACTGAAATTAACTCTGTTAACTTCGTGAACCCCCGTCAGTGGCTGTCTACTTCTCACTTTGTCCTAGGCTTCTTCTTCTTGGTTGGTCACCTGTGGCACGCTGGCCGCGCCCGTGCTGCTGAGGCTGGCTTTGAGAAGGGTATTGACCGTGAGACTGAGCCTGTATTGGCTATGACTGACCTTGACTAATTTTTGAGTCATTTGCTCAAGAGTTTTGAGGTCTCGGCTCCTGCCCTAGGGCAGGAGCCTTTTTATTTAACCCACTCACCCTCTTCTGCCCTTTACCCTCTTCAAAAGCCATTCTTTAAGGCGAAACTCCCTGTTAGGATCAATGCTGTAAAGACAGTGTAGAAACAAAGAATCATGCTTACGGTTGTGGGGATGGAGCGATGGTCTTTAAGATCGGCCCAAGGGCCATTGCACCTAAAAAAACTGCTCTTAGGCCTAGTGCTGAGCCTGGTGCTGTGGGTTGCGGGCAGCAGTCCCGTCATGGCTGAAAACTTTGATCGCCAGAATCTTCGGCAAATGGACTTTTCTAACCAGGATTTGAGGGGCAACAACTACACCCGCGCCGATATGGCTGAAGTTAATCTCAGTCACAGCAACCTTCAGGGCGTGCGCCTGTTTGATACCACCCTGTCTCGTGCCAACCTAGAAGGAGTCGATTTACGGGGAGCGACGCTAGACGGGGCTCGCTTTGTCAAAGCTAACCTGACGAACGCCATCCTAGAAGGCGCTTATGCCTTTGACACCGATTTCCGTGAGGCCACCATCGAGGGAGCCGACTTCACAGATGTCTTGCTTGATCCCAAGGTCAGCAAGGCGCTGTGCGACGTGGCTAAGGGCACGAATCCAGTTACCGGGCGAAACACAAGAGATACACTTTACTGCCCTTAGGCGCGGTGGAAATTGCTATGGCTGGCAGCCTCTACGAAACCGACTTTTATGCCTGAACTCAGAGCAGGCTCAGATCGGGCGCGATCGCAACCCAGCCGACTTAAACCTACCCCACCTGATTGAAGAAATAAAGGCAGGGGCTTACTACAAATATCCGTGCTCAGATAAAAACTCTAGGGAGAGTGATTCGCTCACCGAGGCCGAAGAATATTCCTGGGGAGTGCTCAGCAGATCCGCAGGCGATTCCCCTTGGGTGAACTTCTCAACGTACTTGCCTAAGACATCGCCCTCCAGGTTGACCGGGTCTCCCGGCACCAGCCGCCGAAGGTTAGTTTCAGCGTAGGTCACAGGGATCACGGCGACGGTGAACCAGTCTCCACTCTGGCTGCAGGTTGCTACAGTCAGACTAATTCCGTTGACGGCAATGCTGCCCTTGGGCACGATGTATCGGGCGATGCGGGCATCGGGAGCGCTAAAGCGCAATTCCCAGGCTCCAGCCACTTCCATAGCAGATACCAGCTCACCTCGACCGTCAATGTGGCCGGTGACAAAGTGGCCGCCGATCTTGCTGCCGACTCGCAGAGAGGACTCTAGGTTGACGATCTCACCCTCGAGCAGTCCGCCTAATGTGGTGCGGGCAAGGGTTTCGGGCGATACAGAGGCAATAAAGCCCCGCTGTAGGATCTGCTCAACCGTCAGGCAGACCCCATCGACAGCGATGCTGTCGCCCAGCTCCAGATCGTGCAAAATGCGATCGCGCCCTGGCCCATCGCAGTCAATCCGCAGCTGAGTGTCGCTTGCGGGGTAGAGTTTGCCAAGAGATTGAATCAGACCTGTAAACACGTTTCTTGATGCCTTAATGAAATTCTCAAGGAGAGTAGTGCCCAACTGCGGTCAGTTCGGGGCATACTTGAAGCAATAATTTTTTTGTTTGAGATACCCGTTCTGCCTGTTCAGACAGTTAGCTTAGTAGTACAAGATGATACGGCTCGGGCTTGGAGGAGTAAATACTGGGCTGCATCCGGTGCGGTACGCTTCTCACCTGGCAGCAGGTTTATACCGGCTTATCAACTGTCCAGTTTATCGCGTAAATCCAACGAACCCCTGCGTAGTGGATTCAAGAGGCCAAGCCCATGATTGAGATGAAAGTCGCCGGAATTGCCCTGGATGCGGTCTCGCGAAGTCCAGTCGTGTTGCTGCGAGACACGGCTGACCGGCGAGCCCTGCCCATCTACATTGGACCAGATCAGGCGAAGTCCATCATCAGCGCCCTGGAAAACCAAACCTCTCCCCGTCCGTTAACCCACGACTTGTTTGTCAGCATGATGGACGAATGGGATATGGCCTTGGAGCGGGTCGTGATTCACTCCCTGCGGGACAATACCTTCTATGCCCTGCTGACCCTGGCTCAAGGGGAGAATAAGAAGGAAATCGATGCTCGACCTAGCGATGCGATCGCAATTGCCCTACGGGTCGATGCTCCCATCTGGGTGATGGAGGAAGTTATTGCCGATGCCTCCATCCCGGTTGACCGAGATGCCGACGAAGCTGAGAAGCGCGCCTTTCACGACTTCCTCTCCAGCATCAACCCCTCTGATTTTGCCCAGCGGGGACAGCCCAGGAACAACGACTCCTAGCGCTTTAGAGTTCCCATAGGTTCATTTTTCCCTAGACTTTTTCCTAGATTCAGGTAGGGGTGGCAGACGTGTCATCCCTACTTTAGTTTTGAGCGTAAGCCCCAATGCAGTACCGTCGCTTTGGTAAGACCAACCTCTCACTCTCAGTTTTTTCTCTGGGTACAATGCGATCGCTAGCGTCGCTAGAGACGTTCCAAGACACCGTCAGCAGCGCCTTGGAGAAAGGCATTAACCACCTAGAAACGGCGCGGGGCTACGGCGACAGCGAGCGGCGGCTGGGAGAGGCCTTGAAGCAGTTGGGGTGCGATCGCTCCAAGCTAGTGATCACTACCAAAATTTCCCCCACCCCCGATGCCGAGACAATGGCCCAGCAGATCAGCGAGTCTTTGGAGCGGCTCCAGCTCGACTACTTAGACTGTTTGGCCGTTCATGGCATCAACACCTGGGAGCACCTAGATTGGGTCAAAGCACCTAAAGGCTGCATGGCTGCTGTTCGAGCAGCAGTCGCCGCAGGCCAAATTCGCCATGTCGGCTTCTCCACCCACGGATTCCGAGAAGTTATCGAAGCCACTATTCACACCAACCTTTTTGAATTCGTCAATCTGCACTACTACTACTTCTTCCAGCGTCATGCTGCCGTAATTGATCTGGCCGAGACAAAAGACATGGGCGTTTTCATCATTTCCCCAGCGGATAAGGGCGGCTTGCTCTATACCCCGCCCGCCCAGCTCCATAGTTTGTGCCACCCCTGCGAGCCCCTGCACCTCACTTATCGGTGGCTGCTGAGCGACCCTAGAGTAACCACCCTCAGCGTTGGGCCTGCTAGCCCAGAGGAGCTAGACTGGCCCCTATCCAACGTTGATGACAGTCCCCTCACCCCCAGCGAAACTGCCGCCTTAGAACGCTTGGAGCAGCACCTTCAAACAACGCTGGGCAGCGATCGCTGCAGCCAGTGCTACCAATGCCTCCCTTGTCCCGAAGAGATTCACATCCCGGAAGTGCTAAGGCTGCGCAATCTGGCAGTCGCCTACGACATGAGCACCTTTGGCCAATACCGCTACCGTATGTTTGAAAACGCTGGGCACTGGTTTCCCGGCACCAAAGCTAACCGCTGCACTGACTGTGGCGACTGCCTGCCCCGCTGCCCCGAACAACTAGACATTCCGAGTCTGCTGAGAGATACCCACGACCGCCTTAAAGGGCCAGATCGAAAGCGACTTTGGGGATAATTGCTACTAAAGGAACAGCCCAAAACCGGCAGTTTTTTTAGGATTAGAGAAAACACTGGGAATAGGCTTGTGACTGTTGTAATTGATCCGCCAGGATATTACCTTTGGGATTTTGCTGGAGCCAATGGTCTGCAGGCAGCCCGCAACCTGTTTGGAAATAGGGTCAGTGAGCTGGCCCCTTTTCAATCGCTCGAATCTAGCTTCAATGCTCATGCCTGCTCAGTGCTCAGGCTATGCGAGAACAATTTTCGAGTTGCCCTGTCTCGCGACCACGAATTCGATCTCGCCATTGAAGAAATGAATCTAAATGTATGGGTGCGCCAGTGTAATCCCTTTCAAAGGCCACCTCAAAAGCGGCAGGCCACCCCTGCCTCTGATCGGATGGCAACGCTGGTGCTCTCTGAGAAACTGGCCCAGGCCTGCCTGCATTACTTGGCCACTACTAAACCAATTTACCGTCTGGAAGACCTGCCCCTACACTGTGCTGTTCCGGCCCGTCTACAGCAAAAAGCTATACTAGTTTGGCACCATCCCTGGCTAGGGCACCCTCGCTTTGAGCTGCACACAGCCCAGGCAGATGTTCAAAGCATCGCTGAGGCGATTACAGCTGAGGCGATTACAGTAGAAATAGCATCACACACACTACCCGACACCAGACGTGGAACAACAGCCGCAACCAGAAGTCATCACTCTGCTCTCTGAACGGGAGCTAGAAAAAATGCGGCGGGCCTGCCAGTTGGCCGCCGAGTTGCTGGAGCATCTGGCTCCCCTGGTCAAGCCAGGCGTCAGCACGCTAGAGCTCAATGACGAGGCCGAGCGCTGGACCCAGGCTCACGGGGCCAAGAGTGCGCCCCTGGGCTATCACGGCTTTCCCAAATCTATCTGCACCAGCATCAATGAAGTTGTCTGCCACGGTATTCCCAGCGCAGAGCAGGTGCTTAAAGATGGTGACATCGTCAACATCGATGTCACCCCTATTTTGGACGGCTACTACGGCGATACCTCTCGCATGTTTTTTGTCGGCGAACCGTCTCCTGTAGCCAAAAAGCTGGTAGAAGTTACCGAAGAATGTCTCTGGCGCGCCATCCGGGAGGTCAAACCGGGGGCCCGCATTGGCGATATCGGAGCCGCTATTCAAGAATATGCCGAAGCTCAGGGATTTTCAGTCGTCCGCGATTTTGTTGGTCACGGCGTTCACCGTATTTTTCACGCGGCTCCGCAGGTGCCCCATTACGGTGTTCGAGGCAAGGGCAAGAAGCTGCGTCCTGGCATGGTCTTCACCATTGAGCCGATGATCAATGTGGGCACCTACGAGGTTGAAGTGCTAGCTGATGGCTGGACTGCTGTTACTGCCGACCGCCAGCTCACGGCTCAGTTTGAGCACACCATAGCAGTGACCCGCGATGGCGTGGAAGTCCTCACCCTTTCCCCGGCTAAGGTTACGGCTTAGGCCCTGACTCAATCCACTCCAGCACCCGGTTCCAGGCCCACCAGGGATCGGGATCTTGGGCTAGCTGCTGGCCGCGACGGCTGCTGATATAGCCGACATGGCCGCCGTGCTGGGTCAGCCGCAGGTCAATGACGGGGTTTCCGCTGCAGGCGGTTTCTAGGTCCTTTACTAGCGTCGGATCAAAGAGCGGATCGTCAGCAGCGTAGAGAATCAGTGTTGGCTTTTGCAGATGGGGCAGCAGCGGCAGTGGAGAACTGGCAGCGTAGTAGTCCTCCACTGTCTCAAAGCCCAGTCGAGGAATGACCAGCTCTTGGTCAAAGCCCCAAATGCTGTCGGCCCGGCGAATGGCCTCTGGATCAAGCGCCTGAGGATGGTAAGTCTGAATCTTTTGGGCCAGGATTTGCAGCTGGTTTGCGATCGCACGCTCCAAATACCGCCCTACTGGGTGCGCCATCAAATACTGCAAAGAACGAGCCGAGTCCAGGCTAGGGCAAATTACAGCTCCCCCACCAATGTCATCTGCAGCTAGCCCTAGGCTGGGTGCCAATGCTGAAGCTGCTTTTATGCCCCACAAAGCCAGCTGTCCCCCCAGCGAAAATCCCGTAAACCAGAACGGGGGTGGACATCCTAGCGCCTTCGCCTGGGCCGCTAGGTGGACAAAATCATCCCCTTCATAAATTCCGTCAGAGGTCAGGGTAGGAGACAGCTCAGCCGTTTTTCCGTGCGCCCGCCAGTCAAACAGCAAGACAGCATACTGATGGGCAAATGCCTTACGGCCCAAAATCCTCAAAAACCACTGGTCCTCCAAATCCCCCGTAATGCCGTAGGTGCCGATGATCGTGCCCTTGGGCTGATTGGGAGTTGCTGTAATGCCAAAAAGTGGTACGTCCCCTGCTCCGGTAAACCGATGGCTTTGATAAATAGGCTCTGGGTCTAGGGTGTATCGCTGCCAGAGATGATTAGCTATCCTGGCTACATAGACCGTCATCAAGACACCGTTACTCAAGAACCAGGGCGGCAGAAAGGGGGGCATAAATCTTCTCTAGACGCGCTTTTGGATTGTAAGCGGCAGTTGGAGAAAGCGGGGGCTGATGAGGGATGCCCTCACCCCCGCAGCCGCTCAGCGGACCGCTACCATGATGAAGGACCGAATTACTTGCTACTGCCATGCCTGTCGCCCAGCTCAAGCCGCCCGAGCCCGTTCTTTGGCAAGATGGAGAGCTCTTTCTCCTAGACCAGACCCAACTGCCGCTAACGACCGTCACCGAAAAGCAGGAAACCGTAGAGCAGGTTTGGGACTCGATTAAGCAGCTCAAGGTGCGGGGAGCCCCGGCCATCGGCATTGCTGGTGCCTATGGTTTGGTAATGGCCGTCAAGCCGCAAACTCAACTGCCGATTTCAGAATTTTTGGCCGAACTAGAACGCCAGGCGAACTATCTCGACAGCGCCCGACCTACAGCAGTCAACCTACGCTGGGCGCTCACCCGCATTGTCAAAAAAGCCCAAGCGCTGTCTCACCTGCCGGTGCCTGAACTGCAGGAAGCCTTGGAGCAAGAGGCAGTGCAGATTCATAACGAAGACCGTCAGCTCTGTCGCCGCATTGGCGAGCACGGACTGCCGCTGATCAAAGGTGGCATGGGCGTGTTGACCCACTGCAATGCTGGGGCCTTAGCGACCTCGGAGTTGGGCACGGCTCTGTCCCCTCTCTATCTGGCCCATGAGCGCGGGATTCGATTTAAGGTTTATGCCGACGAAACTCGCCCGCTCTTGCAAGGAGCCCGGCTTACCAGTTGGGAACTACAGCAGTCCGGCATCGATGTCACGCTGATTTGCGACAACATGGCCGCTCACATGATGAGTCAGGGGCTGATTGACCTGGTAATTGTTGGCACCGATCGAGTCGCTGCCAACGGTGATGTCGCTAATAAGATTGGGACTCTGGGGGTCGCTATCCTGGCCCAGTATTTCCAGATTCCGTTTTATGTAGCCTGTCCCTACTCCACAATTGATTTTGCTACGGCTGAGGGCCAATCAATCGTGATCGAAGAACGCTCGGAAGACGAGGTAACCCACTTTGGTCTGCGACGTACGGCCCCCCCAAATATCTCGGTTAGAAACCCGGCCTTTGATGTCACTCCCCATACCCTGGTAACCGGGCTCATCACGGAGCGTGGCATCATTCGTCCGCCCTACATAGAAAATCTGCAGCTGTCTTACAGCGCCTAGTCCGGCGATGCAGAAGACTCCTGCTCGTAGGCCAAAGCCAGCCCAGCCCGCTCTAGAGCTACCTGAAGGGCCTGATTTATCGGCATCCGTTGGTAGCCCCAATAGGGATCAAAGCTGGCGATGCGAGCCTGCCAGTCTGAAAATTTAGGGATGGGGAAGCCGGTTGCGATCGCATCCCTCACCCCCCCTAAAATTTCTGGCATCACCGCTTCGTGCCAGGAGCAGGCAGCCAGCACCGGCTCTCCGCCCTTGCCGTTCGCTGCAGCATAACCAAACAGGCGACAGAGAGAAGGCCGCCAGTCATACATCTGGCAGCGCCCGTGTCCCGGCACAGTTGGGCTAGCTTCATAAAAAGCACAGTTGCTGAGCAGGCCGGCTTGCGCTAGCCAGTACTCGGCCTCCCCACGCTGGATGAGCTCTAGCGCTGCCGGCAACATCTCCAGGGGAGTCGCCTCAATCTGAGGGTTTTCACAGCAGCGACCACACCCAGGAGGACAGTGCAGCCCAGTTTCAGCGCGTAGAGCCGCCGTCTCAGTATCCATTTGACGGTAAGCCGCAAATACCTGAACTGCAATCTCCTGGTTCACGTCAAATGCTCCTGCTAACCCTTTCAAACAGACCGACACGCCCACATCCAAAGCTCATGGCCAGATCTCAGAAAATTTTTCCTGCAGATTGAACCGCAGATTGAACCATTTTCCCCAATTCAAGGTCTAAAAATATGGAGCAGGCTTGAGGGATATACGTCCTTTGATAGAGGCAGTTTCCAACGTTACGGAGGCCGCGATTACTTCAGAGTTGACTAATACGTCCTCCGACCGAGCACTCATTGCTCAATGTTTAGCGGGCCATCCCCAAACATACCGAATTCTCTACCAGCGTTATCAAGCCAAAGTTCGCTCTACCCTTTTTCAGCTCTGTGGAGAAGACGGACTAGATGATCTGGTGCAGGAGGTATTTCTCAGGGCGTGGAAAGGATTACCCCGGTTCCGGCAGCAGGCCCAGTTTTCTACCTGGCTCTACCGCATCGTCTGGAATGTAGCTTCTGATCAGCGGCAGCGCCAGGCCAAGCAGCGCAAACAGCTAGAGTCTTTGAAGCAAACTGCCGAGCCAACCCACGCGCCCAGCGACATCATGCATCTCCACTATCAAGATTTGGTGCAGCGTGGGCTTCAGTCTCTCAGTCTAGAGCACCAGGCCGTTCTGGTTCTCCATGACCTAGAGCAAATCCCGCAAAAGGAGGTGGCTGTGATTCTAGCCATTCCCACTGGCACGGTCAAATCTCGCCTGTTTCATGCCCGCGCCGCCATGCGGCAGTTCCTTGAGCAAGAAGGGGTTCAGCCATGACATTGCCCTCCCCCGACCAAAGACTGAGCGAGTTTCTGCGCCAGCACCGCCCGTCTCCGCCCGCCGCCGACCCTACCCTAGAGGATCAGCTGATGGCCTCGCTATCTACCTCCCAACAGGTGACCTCGTCTTCTCACCTGCCGAGGCGGCTCTGGAGCAGACAACTAGGCATTTCGGCACTGCTAGCCTCCTGTCTGCTGGCCTACGCCACAGTGCGTTTCTCGCGTCAGCCGCAGGTGGCAGAGATTGACCAGGAAGACTTAGAGCTGTTTGTCGCCGAAACCTGGGGCGGCTCAGCCTACTCCGATATTCCCACGCTAGAAGCAAGCGCTGCCGATGCCAGCTGGCTGCTGACCATGTACGCCGACTCCCCCCTCGATTAAACAGAGATTGTCACCATGAAACCAACGTCACGCAATGTAGTACTGGGTGCGATCGCACTATGCCTCGTTTCAACCGCAGGCTACCTCACAACCGCCAACGCCACCGCACCTGAAGCCAATCGCCCAGAAGCTCTACTAGATCTCTTCATCGCCGATCGCTCCGGCAACCGGCAGCCCGGCACGGGAGGAAAGTCTAGACCTGGCAGAGGCGACAACCCTGATCAAGTTTTCGAGCAGCTCGACTTAAACGAAGATCAGCTGTCGCAAATTCGCACCATTCGCGAGTCTTCCCGCACCACCCTACAGCCCCTGCGGGAGCAAATGCGTGCAGGTCATCAAGAACTGCGAAGTTTAATGGCCAGCAACGCTTCTACCGACGAACTCCGGCAGCGGCACAGCACCCTCATGAACCTCGAACAGCAGATGCGGGCAGAACGCTTTGAAGTCATGCTGCAAATTCGCGAAGTGCTCACCCCAGAGCAGCGCACCGAACTCGCGAACATGCTCGAACAGCGGCGCTCACAGAAGAGGCAAGGCAAATCCGGTTCCAACCGCGCCCCCCAAAACCCAACCAGTTAACGAAGCACAGACCTTTAATTTTGCCTGAGAGCCGCCGACAGTTCTCAGGCTTTTTGATGACCTCTTCTAGGCGTGCTCAACCTAAGCGATTATGCACGAGCTACTGATTCTGTTAAGCTTTGTGAAAACCTCCCGGTATTTACGGAGAAGTTTGCAGAAGGTAAGATTTTGAGAAAGCTGGTTCAGCAAATGCAGTCGCTACCTTACCCCCTGCTATCCCATAACACCCTATAGCGAAGCGGTGAAGCAAGTCTGCAAGGTAGCTTGTTAACGTACACTTCACTATGCTCAAGCCATTCAAATTAAAAGATTCAATGAAGTTTTGCGGAAACAGCCAAGCTCTCGATGACGTCTCCATAAACTCCCCTACAACCCCCCGGGGCTTGACTGAAATTTTCTGTATGTTAAGGTTTTGACGCTGTTACAACTTTGTTTGTCTGTTTGCTGCAATCCAAGATCCGTAGAAACGCTATTGATGTGCAAAACCCTGAGAACTAATCTGAAAAGACGGATTTGCAGTTTACATCGGCCCTACGGATGAGACTCTGAGATTTCGACGTGTCTGACCAGTTGTCTTTCACCAAGACCCCAGGTTTGACCCACAAAATGCTCAGGCAGTCTGCTTTCCTAATCAGGAATGCCATACCTGAACTGCCGGTAGTCAAGGATCAGCCAACCTTCCTGAAAACGCCATGCTAGTTCAATCAAACCGGAATCTTAAAGGTGACAGCATCGAACTGCTGCAGCAATACCAACAGACTCGCTGCTCAGACATTCGAAACCATCTAGTCCAGCTCAACATTGGCCTCGTCCGAAGAGAAGCCCACCACTGGCTCCACCAATCCGACGAAAACTACGACGACCTGATGCAGGTTGGCAGCCTAGGATTAATTCGCGCCATTGAGCGATTTGACCTCTCCAAAGGATATGCCTTTAGCTCCTTTGCCGTTCCCTACATTCGAGGGGAAATCCAGCATTACTTAAGGGATAAAGGCTCCTCCATGCGTATCCCTCGACGGTGGCAGATGCTGCAACACCAGTCCACTAAAGCCATTCGCCAACTCCAGCTTGAGCTCAATCGGTCACCCAACGACGCCGAAGTAGCTGCAGCCCTTGAAATTAGCCAAGAGGAGTGGCAGGAAGTCAAGCTTGCTAGCCGCAACCGAGCGCTGCTCAGCCTAGATGCGCCGGTTCAAGACGAAGACAACGGTTCTGCCTCCTTAGGAGACCTGCTACCCGACCCTAAATACCGCAGCTTCCAACTTGCTCAGGAAGACCAAATCCGTCTACAGCAGGCGCTGCACCAGCTAGAGCAGCGTACGCGTGAAGTTGTGGAATTTGTCTTCCTCCAAGACTTGACTCAAAAGGAAACTGCTGAACGCTTAGGTATTAGCTCAGTTACCGTATCTCGACGGGTTAAGCAGGGGCTGCAGCGGTTACGCAACCTCTTGGCCAGCACTGAAGATGAAGTGGCTTAGGCAGCCCTTGAATTCAGAATTAGTCGCCAAAACTAGCCAAAACTAAAGTGTCACGCCTCAACACAATTGAGTTATCTTTTAGGAGCCAGGATGAAATAGGGTGATTCCTAGATTCATCCTTGCCTGGTTTAACCTTAGGAGGACCTGTTCGATGCGTCGCCTCACTGCCATCACCCTCGCTAGTTTGGCTAGCTTGTCCCTCAGCGGATGTGGCTTTTTCAACTCACTGTTCAACCGAGGGCAAGATGATGTCGTGGTTGAACCTATTCAAACCCCGCTGCCAGATGAGACCGTCGAACAGACCGATGAAGAGTTTGTTCAGCCTCTAATTCCTGCAGCTCCAAGCGCAGCGGCGATCGCCAGTGCTGAACTTATTCAATCGACAGATCCTAACGAGCGGATTCAGCAAATTTCGACCAGTCGGCCTGATCCCTACGCAACCGTTCCCATTCCTCCTAGACCGACAGCCGCTCCTCGCCCAGCGACCAGTCCGCAAGGCACAGGGACCGGGGCTACTGGAGCAGGAGCCACCGGGGCAGGAGCTACTGGAGCGGGAGCCACAGGAGGTAGGGCCGGGGCTGGTACAGCCACCGGAGCTGCGGGGGGAACCCGGGGTGGTACAGGTACTGCACCTGGGGCAACTGCTGGCAGACCTGGTACAGTCCCGACTCCTGGCGGAAGTCCTGTAGCAGTGGGTCCAGGTGGTTCTCCCACACAAGCACTGCCAGCACTGCCTCAACCCCAAATTGCTACCTCAGTTGCCGTTACAGGGGTAGTCCAGGTGGGAGGAGAAACCTACGCCATCATCCAAGCACCCGACGAACCCACCAGTCGCTATGTAAGAACCGGGCAGCGGCTGGCCAATGGCCAAGTCTTAGTGAAGCGAATTGAAATGCGCGGCGGTGTAGAGCCCGTTGTCATTCTTGAGGAGAACGGCATTGAGGTGGCCCGCCCAGTTGGCAGCACCGGCGGCCCTGTAGAAGAAACTCCGACTGCAGCAGCAGGTACGCCTGTGCAAGCGCTAGCTGTTCCGCCCCTACCTCAGAGCTAACCTCGGGTTAAGCCAAGCTCTCAAATTAAACTCTAAATACCTAAACAAAACCGGATTTCCTATTTCTTAAGGGAATCTGGTTTTGTTTATACGCTCTACTCAGAAGGGAACAAATGCTATTAAGTTCCCTAAGTTGCAGGAAAGCGTTTTGTTTAAGAAACCTTACAAAGCTCTGCTGAAAACAGAATTATTTGTGGTCAGCAACAAAACTTAAATACGCCTTTGAGCTCAAGAAACATCAGACGTAGTACGCTGATGAACAAGTCATTCGCGCTTGATAACTGTCTTTCAAGAGGGCATTATTCATGGTTCAACGTGGTTCAAAGGTTCGGATCCTCCGCAAGGAATCCTACTGGTACCGGGATACTGGCGTTGTTGCGTCCGTTGATCAAAGCGGTATCAAATATCCCGCTGTGGTCCGTTTCGACAAAGTCAACTACTCCGGCATCAACACCAACAACTTTGCCCTGTCTGAACTGGAAGAAATCGGGGCACCTAAAAAAGCTGCTAACAAGTAAGCTGAGAAAACTATCCTGAGCCTTGCTTCTAGCGATATTTTGCGCCTAGTTCTGCGTCAAAATAGAGTTAAGAAGTCTTTAACGCTAAGGAGTAATAACGACCTGTGCCGGAGCTACCTGAGGTTGAAACCGTTCGTCGGGGGCTCAACCGTGTCACGTTAGGTCTTTCTATCCGGGGTGGAGAGGTGCTTCTAGAGCGTACCCTCTCTTACCCCGTTTCTATTGAAGCTTTCCTGGCAGGGTTAACAGGCTGCTCCTTGAAGGAGTGGTGCCGCCGAGGAAAGTACCTTTTAGGGCGGCTAGCTGACGCTAGCGGGGCTGACGCTGGTTGGCTTGGAGTTCACCTACGGATGACAGGGCAACTCCTGTGGGTTGCTCCAGAGGGGCCGTTGCCCGTTCACTGTAGAGTCAGGCTGTGTTTTGAGGGCGGACGAGAACTCCGCTTTGTTGATCAACGAACCTTTGGCCGTATGTGGTGGGTGCCGCCGGGGCAGGCTCCAGAAGCGATTATTTCTGGGTTGGCCGGGTTGGGGCCAGAACCCTTTGATGCTCAGTTTTCCCCCGCTTATCTAGCCCAGGTGTTGAAACAGCGGCAGCGTCCGATTAAAAATGCCCTCTTAGATCAGGCCCTGATTGCCGGGATTGGCAATATCTATGCTGACGAGGCCCTTTTCCTGAGCGGCATTCGCCCCAAAACTCTCTGCGCTCAAATCGGGCCGCGCCGCGCGAAACGCTTGCATGAGGCCATTCTTCAAGTTCTAACGACCAGCATTGAAGCCGGGGGCACGACCTTTAGCGATTTCCGAGATGTCTATGGGGTTAATGGCAACTATGGCGGTGTAGCTTGGGTATATGACCGGGAGGGCAAACCTTGCCGGGTCTGTAGTAAGCCCATTGAGCGCCTGAAGCTGGCGGGTCGCTCTGCCCATTTTTGCCCCTCCTGTCAACGGTAAGCAACCCCTATCATCAGATCCAGGCACCACAAGCTTGGGACTCGACGCTGGGCTTTACAATCAGAGATATTGTTATTCCTCGTAGACTTATGGCAGCTCCATTGAAGCGTGGTGACCTAGTTAGAGCTATTCGGGAAAAGCTAGAAAGCAGCTTGGAAGCCAAAGCGAGCGATGCTCGCTTCCCCAGCTATGTGTTTGAGACGCGGGGAGAAATTGTGGATATTCGCAATGACTACGCTCAGGTCAAGTTTGGCCATATGCCTGCTCCCAATGTCTGGCTACGGATGGATCAGCTAGAGAAATTTTCTTAGTGCTCACCAATCCGGTAGAGGTTCTGTCTACTGGTGCGATCGCACTTCATCCCTCCAGTGAACTGCACTTAACCAGCAGCTGTTCCTAGGGGACATCCGGCATGTTAAGTATTGCCTAAAATTTCTCTTTTCCCAGGGTAGTTCAGCTCACAATCAAGGTATGAGAGGAGGTTTGCTCCCTCTGGCGTTAGTAGTGAGCTGGAATATGACTGCCTTTAGCCCACCCCCGTTTTGCCATTTAAGCCGGGTAACAATCGTTGGTGCAGGTAACGTCGGCAGTTCACTCGCCCAGCGAATTTTAGAGCGCAATGTGGCCGATGTGGTGCTGATCGACATTGTCGAAGGACGCCCGCAGGGAGTCGCTCTCGATTTGATGGAATCGAGGGGCTCCGAGGGCCACAACCGCCAAATTGTGGGGACTAACAGCTACCAGGACACGGCCCACTCTGATGTGGTTGTGATTACAGCGGGGCTACCGCGAAAGCCGGGCATGAGCCGAGATGACCTGCTGCAGGTCAACGGCAAAATTGTTATTGAGACGATTCAGCAGGCGTTACAGTACTCCCCCCACGCCTGCTATATCGTTGTCACCAATCCGCTTGATGTGATGACGTATCTGGCCTGGAAGGTGAGCGGTTTGCCAGCTGAGCGGGTGATGGGCATGGCTGGGGTGTTGGATTCAGCTCGATTCCAAACCTTTATTGCGATGGAGTTGGGAGTACCGCCAGGGGATGTTTCGGCGTTGGTGCTGGGAGGGCACGGTGACCTGATGGTGCCTTTGCCCCAGTACTCGACGGTCAGCGGCATCCCGGTGACGGAACTAGTTGATGCCGCCACATTAGAGCGGCTGATTGAGCGAACTCGCAATGGGGGGGCTGAGATTGTCCAACTGCTTAAGCAGGGCGGGGCTTATTATGCGCCAGCGTCTGCTATTTGCGTGATGGTTGAGGCGATTCTCTATAATCAGTCCCGCATTTTGCCGGTTGCGGCCTATTTAGAGGGCCAATACGGCCTTGAAGATCTCTATTTGGGAGTGCCCTGCCGAATTGGGCAGAAAGGGGTTGAAACGGTTCTGGAACTGTCTCTGACTGAGGCCCAGCACCAGGCGCTGGCGACCTCTGCAGACTCGGTAAAACAGAATATTGATCAGGCACTGGACCAGCTACTGGAGTTTAAAATCCAGCGCTAGGCTAACAGAATTACTAGTAGTAAAAAGCCTGCAACAGAGACGCCGGACTGCCAAAAGATTTGAAAGGTTGTATTTTCAGGCATTTGGGGACCTCCTTGGACCTCAGTTAAGGATTTTGGTAGGAGTACTGTGCAGTACGAGGAAGGAAGTTGAGACATATCCTTCTGTTGATTTCACTGTCATCCTATTGGGGAAAATCAGATGAAGCTTGCCTAGATTCACCTGATTTATCTCTTGCTCTAAGAAGGACTTCAGCTGGGTTCCGCACTATTTCGGATGCCGTTAAGGACTTAATGTTTTAACAGCGCATCCTCAGGGAGAAACCAGCAGGGAGGTATGCCGCCAGAGCTGCTCTAAGCCATGGGCAGGCAGTGTCAGATAGAGAATGTCGCCGCTGTTGAGGATTGCGTTTAGGAGCGCAAACCCGTGCAGGGTCTGGCCTCGGGTTTCTAGGTATAGGGGAACGAGATCGGCCTGTTTGGCGACAGACTGGATTGATTTGCTGCAGAAGGGGTGGTGAGGGGTAATAAGGGTTGCGATCGCAACCCACAGCAGCCCGCCCGCCATACAGAGATAGGGCATGGGCTGAGAGCGGGGCTTTTGCAGTTGGGGCCGAGTAGCTACAATCAGCCGATCTCCTGTATGCAAAACCTCCCCTTCTAGCACGGCCGAGATTAGATCGATCTCAGCCGTGCTAGAGTGGTAGTAAATCAGCATCCGTCCCCGATCTTCCCAGAGGCTCTTGAGCAGGCGGCCATTCCAGGGGTGATCGGCATCGATGTACTCTTCGTGCATGGCCCAGGTTGTGCCAAAAAGCTCAATCTGACCGATGGCCCGATTGCCTAGGGCGGCAAAGGCAAAGAGCGGCCCCGCTAGAGCCGCCACGCTCATACTGACGTGCTGAGGCAGAGTCTGATCGAGGCGTTCTCCCAGGCTGGCGTTGAACAGGCGATTGATAATGCGGATTTTAGGATTGAGCAGTCGGGCCTGGGTGAGAATGGCTAGGTTTAACGCGTCGTCTGAACTGGCCAGCAGCAGGGTGTGGGCCTGCTCAATGCTGGCGGCTTTGAGGGTGTCTTGCGATCGCAAGTTGCCCACCACGATAGCGCTATCACCGATATCCAGGGGCTTGTCGCTAATCCCAACCACCTGGGCACCTTGCTGCCGCAGCAGCATGAAGATCCGGTAGCCGGCCCGGCCCAGACCGCAAACAATTACTTGAGGAATATAAGGCAAGGACACGAGAGTTCAGCCATCGTTAAAACTTTAGATTGTCATCAGCCTGCCTGGCCCAACCAAACCAGCTAGGTCTTCAGTCGCCTCAGACCACTTCCGACAGATCAGGATTTTCTAATCCTTCCGGCAAGCTAGAGAAAGGGCTGTAGCGCAGGGTACGGTGTCACAAAATTTAGGGTTGGCTCAAGATTAATTCCTTGGGTTACAACGGGCTTGGTCAAAGCTTGTTAAGTCTGTTAGTCACCTGCGCGGCTGGGTACGCTGAGGGCAACAAATCTGATCACGAAAGCTGCCGCCGCCCCCTTGGAGACTCCCTATGTACCCTCGCCGCATCCAGCGCAAAATCCTGCCCAAAATCAGCACCCTGCCCCGCCAGCGGACTGAGGCTGCTCACTACTTGGACATGTACAAGCTGACTGTGGAAAAGAAGCGCCTGCAGCAGGAACTGCAGAGCCTGGAGGAGCGGCAGCAGCAGATTAAGCAGCGCTTAGAAGAGCTTGACGCCCACACCAGTGCTCTAGAAGAGGGGGCACAGCAACTCCGAAACACAAACAACGGACAAGCCTCGGCCCCAACCAGTAACGTGTACTTGCCTAGTAGCCGAGCAGCCAGTGCTCCCAGCGCCCCTGATGACTTCAACCTGCTTTTCCTAGAGTACTAGCGCCTAACGTATCGATGGGAGCATTAATCTTTAGGCAGCGGTTGCCAAATCTGCAGGGTCTCATCTGCCCCGCTGCTGATTAAGGTTTGACTGTCAACCGTAAAGGCAGCCGATCGCACGCCCCAACTGTGTTTAAGAATGGCAGATCGGGCCTTGACTCGCATATCCCAGACATTTAGAGTGCCGTCTGCGCTGCCCGTTGCCAGCCAGCGACCATCCTTACTGGGAACCAGAATTGTAATTGCGTCAGCCTGTTGACTGAGCAGGCGACCCTGGCTTGACTGCTGCGGCTGCCAGGTCTGCACCATTCCCTGACTATCGCCGCTGTAAATTCTGTCGCCACTGACGTCCCAGGCTACGGCGGTGACTTGAGCAGCGACAGTGGTTAGCGTTTGCAGCAGGCGACCCGTGGGCACGTGCCAGAGGCGCAGGGTCTTGTCCCAACTACCGCTGGCAAGCCGCTGACCGTCGGCGCTTAGGGCCAAGCTGCTGACCCAGTCTTGGTGATGAGCCAGGGTGGTTCGAAGCTGGCCGGAGGGCACATCCCAAATCTGAATCTTGCCTGCGCCTCCAGCAGTAATCAGGGTTTGGCCATCGGGGGTGAGCACCAGGGCGGCGGTACCCCAGCCCGGAAACTGCTGCTGCCACTGGAGCTGGTAGGTGGCCAAGTCCCAAGCTTTTAAGACGCCATCCTGGCTGGCACTGTATAGCGTGTAGCCATCGGGACTGAAGCTGACGCCCGTGACGGCATCCTGGTGCCCGGCTCCCCAAAAGCCCAAGCGCTTGGCAAAGGTGCGGATTAAGCTGCCGTCGGACAAATCCCATAAGCGTACAGACTGATCACTGGAGGCGGTTGCGATCGCACGTCCATTAGGGCTCACGGCCAGCCCATTAACCACCCCACCCGGTTGGGTAATCGTGCGAACTCGCTGCCAGCCTGGGGTGGCAGGCGCAGCTGGCTCTTGCGCCGCCCGTCGCTTCAAGCGTGAGTGCTTGGTTCTGCCGCCGCCCGGTAGTGCTCCTAGTTGAGGCAGCCGATTGAGATCGGCCAGCACCGCATCTGCCGAAGCGTAGCGCTGACGCAGACTACGAGCCAGCATCCGGTCTAGCGTGCGAGCCAGCTTGAGACTGACCGGAGACTGGACATAGGTGCGCCAGGTCCAACGGTCTTCGCTGATAGAGTACAGATCAAAAGGGTGAAGCCCGGTTAGCAGGTGAATGCAGGTCACCCCCAAACTGTAGAGATCGCTGGCAAAGGTTGCCTGCCCCAACGCCTGCTCAGGGGCAACATAGCCAGCGCTGCCGATCACAGTTCCTGCCTTTTTAGCCCCGCTCGCTGCATCAATGGCTTTAGAGGCCCCAAAATCCACCAACGCTAGCAGGCCAGGTCGAGACGGCGCAATTAAATTGGCGGGTTTAATGTCTCGGTGAACGATCTGGCGGCTGTGAATAAACTGCAGCACCGGCAACACCTCCATCAGCAGGCGACGCAGGCGCTGTTCGTCAAACGCCCCCTGACGGGCCAGCAGGTCTTCTAGAGTTGGCCCTGGCACATATTCCTGCACCAAAAACTGACCACTTTCTAGCTCAAAGTAGTCGAGCAACTGGGGGATTTGAGGATGGCCGCCTAGCTCTTGCAGCCGTTCTGCCTCTGCTCGAAAGCGTTGAGAGGCCTCGGTGGAGTTGCGATCGCGACCCCAATTTTGCTTAATGACACAAAGCTCAGACAGGCCCACAGTCGTATCGGCAGCCAAAAAGGTTCGACCAAACCCGCCCTGCCCCAACACCTTAAGCGCCAAGTACCGCTGCCCCAAGCGTAGAGGCTGCCCGCAGCTCTGACAAAATAGGTGCTCAGCAGGATTTTGGGGTTGGGGGCAGGCCGGATTTAGGCACAGCGCGGTCAATCCATTGACCTGCTAGGTAGGAATAAGTTCACCAGGCCGGAGCCGGGCCCACTTGCCCGATTCTTCGCGGAAGCTCTCGCAGCCAACCACATCCCACTCCATCTCAATCAGGTCATCCTGTTGGCGGATATTAACGTTGATTGTTGGCTCTACGGCTTCAAAACTAGGAGACTCAGTTAAATGGGGCTGCTGATGCTGACCCTCGACCGCATGGTAAGTTGTGCAGCGATCAACATAGTGGCAATTTATGCAAATGCACATAAGCGTTTCCCCCTCATTTCTTTTAGGGCAAAGCCCCGTTAAGCTAAAAACTAGCGCCAAGCTCTAGGCACCCTGGTTGGCGACGTACTGATTGGCATCCTTTTTTGATACTCTAGCTCAAGTCTTTAAAGAGCATCCCCGGCAGGCAGTGGATGTTGCAAAATGAAAAGCTATGCCCTTAGACGTGCCCTTCTCCTGATTTAGAGATGCCGGGATCTCTTTTGACTGCTGTAATAAATTCTATGGGGGGTCATTGAGTCCCACACTGTCTCGAATCCTAACTACCGTGCCCACTGAACAGTCGGCCCTTTCACCTCAGTCCTGGCCTTTTGAGCTGGCCTTTTTACCGGACAGTGCCTACTTAGTCGGTGGCAGCGTGCGAGATGCTCTCCTAGGGCGTCAAGCAGAGTATCTTGACCTAGATTTTGTCTTACCAGAAAAAGCAATTGAAACGGCTCGTACCATTGCTCATCACTATGGGGCAGGGTTTGTCGTGCTCGATAGTGAGCACCAGATTGCCCGAGTTGTTTTTGACAACGCCACTGTAGACTTTGCCCAACAGATTGGCAGCAGCCTAGAAGCCGACCTGTACCGCCGAGACTTTACGATTAATGCGATCGCATATCATCCCCATAGTGAATCGCTGCTAGATCCGGTCAACGGGCACCTCGATCTGCAAAAGCGCACCCTGCGCATGATCGCCCCCCAGAACCTAGCAGAAGATCCATTGCGCCTACTGCGAGCTTACCGGCAGGCAGCTCAGTTGGGCTTTAGCGTAGATGCAGAGACTCAAGTCACCATCCGCACGCTGGTTAAATTGCTCAGTCAAGTTGCTGCCGAGCGGGTTAGAGGAGAACTAGACTGCCTCCTAAGCTTTGCAGAGGGCACTGCTCTGCTGCAGATGGCTTGGCAAGATGGCCTGTTAGGCACCTGGCTGCCCTACGTCACTCAAGAGCAGCTAACAGCGCTGAAAAACATCGACCATGCTTTCGTCGCCCTGCAGCAGAGCTGGCCCAGCTACGCCGATCTCCTGACCGGCTGGGTTCGTGAGCAGTCGGTGCCGGGGCTGCACCGCTCTTGGCTTAAGGCCACCAAGCTCAGCCAGCTAGTGTCAGCCGACCCCAATACGGCAGAGGTTGAGATGAGCCGCCTAAAGTACAGTCGAGCTGAGCAGCAGGCGGTGGTGGCTATTCTCAAGGGTTGGCTGTACCTGCAAAGCACCCAGGTCGAAGCACTCTCTCGCCGACAGCAGTACATGCTGTTTAAAGCATCTGGATCTAGTTTTTTGGGCATTGCTCTGCTGGGGCTGGCTCAAGGGCTGTCCGAACCTGCCATAGGCTCTTTAATTCAGAGATACCTAGACCCTCACGATCCGGTCGCTCATCCTTGTCCTTTGTTGAGCGGGCGTGACCTAATGCAGCATTTGAATCTACGCCCAGGGCCGCAAATTGGCGAGCTGCTGGAAGCCATTCAGATTGTTCAGGCAGAGGGTGAAATCACCACTCAAGCAGAGGCTCTCCAGTGGGCCAAGGAGCAGCTTCAACACCCGTAGCTGTGTCTCTTTCAAAGGCCGTTTCCAGCTTAGGAGGCGGCCCCTACAGACCGCTTAAATCGCAGCCAATTACTGTCATTCTTTCGAGCAGTTTTGGGGGGGAGTTAGACACTATCTCCCTTTCACAGCGATTGCAGTCGTGTGTTAAAGTGTACGTCTGGTCATGACGTCAAAAGGTGAGTATCCGGATCTCAGACAGCCCAAAATTTTGCTGATCTGCTGCGAAGGAGCGGCTTTTTGCTCATCGGTGATCAGTGTTCTGTCTGAGGTCAGTTATGGCAAAGCGCCGCAATCCCAAAAAAGAGAAAGCACTTCGTAACCAGGCTTATGCTCGTCGTTTTCGCAAGAAACGCTCTGGAAATCAGCGTTTCTTCAGACGCAATAACCGCAGCGAAGGTGAAGAAAGGGCAACAGATGAACAAGATACCGATTACGCAGCAGCAGGCAACTAGCCGCTGTTCTAAATTTCGGCACTGTTCCGGTCGGGCTTTGAATACAGCGCGGGCTTTTGCCCGCCAGCCCGTGCCAGCTTAAAAAAGTTTTAGCGCCTCTAGGTCAGTTTCCTCCAACTGCGTGTTTTCAAACCAGCGATGTTTGGAGGGAGAACTGAGCAGAGTCTTCGCTTAAAAGATTGTGAATTTCTTCAGCTGCTGTCCAGCCAGACGCTGCCGCTGTGTTGACGTCGAAACCGCCGCACCAGTCGCCGCAGCAGACTAGGGGCAAAGGCTTAGCTGTCACCAGGCTCTGCTTGGGAAAAGGACTTTTTGTCGTTGCGTACCGCCAGCGGTGAACCTGAATCCAGTCAGGCTGCCTTAGACTTGGCCCAAGGGTTTTCTCCAAGATTTGGGCGGTTTGCTCCAGCAGATGCCGTCCAGCCTCGGTTAGATCGGGGGCCGATAGGTAGGGTTGAGCAAAGCGATCGCAACTCTGAATCACGACCGTTGGCACCGAGGCGCAATCGCGCTTACCGCTGTCTAACCCAACCCAAGTAAAGGGCGTGTCGGGGTTGCCATAGACCATCCATCCTTCTGAACCTGCGGCCAATCTGGTCTCAGGCAAGCTGCTGTAGCCTGCAAAGACTGTAATAGAAGCCTCAAAAGTTACGGCCTCTAAGCCTTGCCAGACTGCAGGATCGAGCTGGGTTTTGACGGTTTGCAAGATTTCTAAAGCCTGAGGTGCTGGTACTGCTAGCACAACAGCTTGAGCGGTAAGCGGTTCGCTAGCGGCTGCGCTGCCCTCGTCTAAACTGATCTGCCAGCTGTCTGTTGCCGCTTCTAGCCCCAAAACGCGGGTCTGTCGGTCAATGCCTAGATTCTCTGCCAGGTGCTTGGGAATAGCTGTCATACCCTGAGGTGCTACCCACCATTCTTTTGGCGCAGCCACAGCCAACTGGCCGTCTGGGGTGACTTTGTAGCTCGCTGGCTGCCAAGGTCGTACCAAACCTTGAAGCTCTAGCTGCTGCACTAGCTGGTCTATCAAAGGCGTCGTGGGTGTGATGAAGCGGCAGCCGTGATCGATGGGCTGATCATTCACTCGCCGAGTCGCCATGCGCCCGCCAAGTCCCCGCGACTTTTCCAGAACTCGCACCTGGTACCCAGCCTGCTCCAGCCGCCGGGCACACAAAAGACCGGCCATGCCTGCACCGACTACTACCACATCCCAAACCACCTTGTTTCCCCCAAACGCCTTTGCTGGAGCGGCTGTATCTGCCCACCTGATTGGAAGTGTGTCAGAATAAGGGGCAGTATATCAAGGACGGTGGCATGTGGTGGACGAACTGCGATCTGCCCTGGAGCTGGCGACAGAAGAAGAGCTACAGGCGCTGACCGATATGCTCTTTCGCCCCAAATTCAACCCGCTCGACTACCTCTATGCGCCCGATCCGCTGACGGTACAGAGCCGCACCCGCCAGGAACAGTTGGATTTGTTGGAAGAGCGCTTTAGGTTTTTGGCTGCCGATGGCCTTACGGTCATTAGCCGCCGCCATGAACAGATCAGCTATCGGCAGGTGCTGGTCCAGGTTTGCAAACACCTCAATCTTCCTTATAGTGAAGCCCTCTCCGCTGAAGAGCTAGAGGCTGAAATCTTTTTACACCTGCTAGAGCAAGCTTGGAATAAGCTTTCTGCTCGCGATCGCAAGCAGCTACAGCAGGAGATCTGCGAGTCGCTGGCGACCTCACCTCAATTTCACTCCCTGCCTCTGCCCCTGCAGACCAACCCGATGGGCATTTTCCTCAAGGGCAGCACCGCCCTAGCCGTGAGTTCAGTAGTCAAGCCCTGGTTGCTGCAGCAGATTGCCCGCCAGTTTGCTCTGCACATGGCTCGCTATGAGGTAGCTAAGCAAACCCTCGGGCGCGGCGGCGCAGCCCTAGCCACCCAAATTCAGAGCCGAGTAGCGATGCGGATGGCCTCTCGGGGAATGGCAGTGAATGCGGCGCGTTATGGTACCACTCGATCGTTACTAGCTTGGGTCGGGCCTATGCTGTGGATGTGGTTTTTTGCCGATTTGGGCTGGCGTGCGATCGCAACCAATCACGGCCGCATTATCCCCGTTGTTTTTACCTTGGCCCAAATCCGTCTGACCCGCTCCCTTGAGCCCATTGCACCCGCTTACTGCTGATCGCTGCCTGAAGGACGCATGCCAGAGCCGGACACTGAACCCAAGACTCACTATCAGCGCCTGGGCATCAAACCCACTGCCAGCGCCCAGCAGATTCGTCGTGCCTATCGGGATCTCAGCAAGCTCTATCATCCCGACACTACCGATCTGCCCGCCTCCGTTGCCACTGAAAAGTTTCAGCTGCTCAACGAAGCCTACGCCACCCTCAGCAGTTCCGAGCGGCGCTGGGCCTATGATCAACAGATGGGCTATTCCCGCATTTCCGTGATTCAGCCCCCGGCTGATCTCAATACCCCCGTCTCACTCAAGCGGCGAGAATACAAGTCAAACGCCTACCTCGACCCCAACGATCGGCCCCTGTCAGCAGGGGAAATTTTTGCTCTTTTTATTTTAGGAATCACTTTTGTAGCCTGTCTGGTGCTCGTAGCCACCATTGGCTTAACCCAGGGAGAGGCGGCCTTAGCCATACCGCAACCTGAAGACTTGCTGCCCACAGAGCAGGTGATGGCTGCACCGCCAGAACCGACAGTCTCTTCCGGTTTCGCGCAGAATAACGCCGAGGCACCTCTGGAGAACCTGGCCCCTTCCCCTTCAGTCCAAAGCACTAACCCAGACCCATTGCCAGCTCCAGCAGACACCTCTGACTTAGCCGACTCGGCTGAGGCCAGCCCTGAATCTTTGGTAGAGCCGCCCCTCGCTCAACCGCGAGTTTCCTCCCGACAACCGAGTAGAGCGCCTGCCCGCATCGTACTGGAGTGGCTGTAGCCCAGTTCTGATAGCTGCTTGTTTCTGTTTTATCCCTTAAGCCTTTAGTCCCTACCCAAATCTCACAGCTATGACGTCTGCTGACACGCCTCTGTACAACCATCCCCTACCCGACATTGAGCAGTGGCTCCGAGAGCAAAACTGCGAGCAGGAACCCGGATCGCCCCATCAGTGGCACGTAGAGCGAGCGGCTTGGCAGGCTGATCTGACCCTCGATATCGACTCCATTGTTGTGCGCTATCTCAAAGCCAGCCCAGACGGCCAAGACATCCAGCGCATTTTCAAATACTCTCTCAGTCGGCAGGATCTTAGCGAAGCCATCTTCTCTGGCCCCTAGCCAGCTCAGGCGTTGCCCCCAGTTAACAAATTGTGACGTTATCTTGAAAAGAAACGCTCACTCTTGGAGGAAGCATGCCTGAACCAGCCACCATTCAAACCGTCACCCTAGGAACCACAGGTCCGGTCATTCCCGCTTTGGGGATCGGTACTTGGGCCTGGGGTGATTCCCTGTTCTGGAACTATGGCAAAGACTACGGAGCTGAGGATGTTCAGGCAGCATTCCAGGCGGCCTTGGAAGGCGGCGTTAATTTCTTTGATACCGCTGAGATCTACGGGCTAGGAGACTCAGAAAAGCTGCTGGGTCAGTTTATGAAGGCAACAAATCAGCCTGTGATGATTGCCACTAAGTATTTTCCTTTGCCCTGGCGGTTCTCGTCTCAAGCGGTTGCTGATGCTCTAACAGCCAGCCTCAAGCGCCTGCAGGTTCCTACTGTGGCGCTATATCAGGTGCACGCTCACCTAGACTTCTTTCTGAGCCAAAAATCTTTGATGAATGCCTTAGCAGATGAGGTTCAGCAGGGCCGAATTCAGGCGATCGGGGTGAGCAACTACTCAGCTCAGCAAATGCGAGAAGCCCACAAATATTTAGCAGAACGGGGAATTCCGCTGGCGGTAAACCAGGTGCAGTATTCCCTGCTGCACCGCCACGTTGAAACCAACGGCATTCTAGAGACCGCCCGCGAATTGGGGATCACCATTCTGGCCTATAGCCCTTTGGCTCAAGGTCTACTGACTGGCAAATATACTCCGGAAAACTATCAAACGCCCAGCGGAGCCCGCAGTCTAGCGCCACAGTTTAGCAAGCAGGCCCTAGTAAAACTAGCGCCCGTGATTCAAACTCTGCAGACCATTGGTGAACGGTACGATCGCACCCCGGCCCAAGTCGCCCTGAACTGGCTTATAGCCCAAGGCAACGTCGTTCCTATCCCTGGCGCTAAAAATGCTCGTCAGGCGGCTCAGAATGCCGGAGCTTTGGGGTGGCAGTTGAGTGAACCGGAGCGGGCCCAGATAGACCAGGTGACTCGGGCGTGGAAGCCCTAGAAAGGCCGCAGGAGGGTACCCCTATCAGCAGAAGCCCTAAAATAAGCTGAAAAGAACGTCGTTAGACTATGAGCTTATTTACAGATTGGGGATTTACGCGAGATAGCTGGAAGGGGCAGCGGGGAGAGTACTGGCTGCTGGCCCAGATCATCCTACTGATGGGATTTTTTGGGCTGCCGCGCTATCAGCCTGCGGCTTTAGAGCAGATTCCCGCGGCGGCCATCAACAGCGCTCGTGGGATAGCTGTACTGCTCGTGGGTGTAGCTACGCTCTTTTTGGCTAAGGGGCTGGTCGATTTGGGCAAAAATCTAACGCCGCTGCCTTACCCCAGAGAGTCTGGGGAACTGGTGCAAACTGGGGTGTATGGCCTAGTGCGCCACAGCCTCTACAGTGGGCTGATTCTAGGCGCGTTGGGCTATGCTCTGTGGCACTTCAGTCTGACTCATCTGGGGGGTGCGATCGCACTTTTCCTTGTCCTCAATGCCAAAGCCAGCTTGGAAGAATCTTGGCTGATGGAGCGCTACCCACACTATAGTGATTACCGCCAACGGGTGAAAAAGCTTATTCCGTGGGTGTTTTGAGCATCTGAAATTGTATGAAAGACTGTAAATTAAGTGGTCAATTCTCTCAAAAAATGTAACAATAGATACAGATAAAGGATAAATCGTTCATCTTGCTTATGAACAGTCCTTCTTAAATATGGGTTGAAGCAGGACGGAAGTAGGGAGTCATCCTCAAGGAACGCGCCTCAACCGTAGACATTTACTTAGAGGCGAACATGATGAATAGCGCAATGATTGAAGGTCTGCAAATTATTGCTGTTGTAACAGCAATGACGGTGGTGGTCTGCCCAGCTCTACTGTGGGTATTGCCTGACCGGATCCACCACACCAATGGGACGAGTGCTGCCTAGTTGACTCACTCCGAGATCAATTCTTTGGTAGCTCAATCTTCTCTAGACAAGATACATAGAAACGGGAGTCTGAAATCAGGCTCCCGTTGTCGTTTTGGGCTGTTAGCGAGGTCTACAGGTCTGACTGCGCCTGCTGACTAAGATAAAGCGCGATCGCATCTGCCGTGATCTGGGACATGGGCCGCCCTTCCCGGTCGGAGGCCCCTTTAAGGATGGTGTAGACATCGTTGGAGATGCTGATGCGATGGCGGTTTTCCTTGGCTAGCTTGACCGCATCCTGCACCGGCACGTAGTTTTCGCTGAACTGGCGAAGGGCCTCGAAGCCGATGCGATCGCAAAAGTCGCCAAAGCTTTCTTCCGACTGGCGCTCCTCGCGGAAAAGCACAAAGATCGGCTCTAGCTTGCTCTCAATGTCATCCTCATGAAGTCGCTCAATGAAGGGCTGCGCCAGCCGAGTCTGGTTGGGAGAACCCCCTAGCCAGACCTGGTAAGACTTCAAAGCACTGCCCACAAAGCCCAGTTCCGCCATATAGGGACGGGCGCAGCCATTGGGGCAGCCCGTCATCCGCACTACAAAGTGTTCATTTTCTAGACCGAGCTTAGTCAGCAGCGTGCGGAGCCGCTCTAGGATACTGGGAATGATCCGCTCTGACTCGGTGATAGCCAAGCCGCAAGTCGGCAGCGCCGGACAGGCCATGGCAAAGCGCACTAACGGATCGATTTCCGTCTCAGCCTTGATGCCGTTGCGGCTCAAGATTTCTTGAATAGCGGCTTTGTCTTGGGGATCAATCTCGTACAGCAGCACGCTCTGGTTAGGCGTGACCCGCATGGGCAGATTAAAGCGCTCAATGATCTCTCGCAGAGCCGTCTTCAGCTTGAGGGAGCCATTGTCATAGACCCGACCATTGTCGATCTGCACCCCGACAAACAGCTTGCCGTCGCCCTGCTCATGCCAACCCAGGTAGTCGTAAAAAGTCCACTCAGGCAGGGACTGATACGGCTGCAGCGGTTTACCTAGGTACTGCTCCACCTGTTGCCGGAAGCGATCTACGCCCCAGTCATGGATCAGATACTTCATCCGAGCATGACGACGGTTATAGCGATCGCCGTAGTCCCGCTGAGTCGCTACGATAGCTTTCATCACATCGTAAACGTCGGCCTTATCAACGTAGCCGATCTCATCGGCAGTTCGAGCAAAGGTTTCTTCTTTGTTGTGGGTGCGGCCCAAACCGCCTCCAGCCAAAATATTAAAGCCTTGCAGCTCACCCTGATCGTTGGTCATTACAACCAGGGTCACATCTTGGGTATAGGCGTCAACCGAGTTGTCTCCCGGCACTGTCACCGCAATCTTGAACTTGCGGGGCATGTAGTGGGTGCCGTAGATTGGCTCCAGGTTACCTTCGATATTAGTGCCATTGGTGTTGTGCTGGCGGGCTGCCACCACATCGGGGTGCTCCTCTACGGAGAGGAATTTTTCCCCATCCAGCCAGATCTCGTAATAGGCTTCGGTCTGGGGGCGCAGCAGATCGCCAATGTTGTCGGCGTATTCTTGAGCCAGGGTATACTCAGGTCGATTTTTGAAGGGCGCTGGCGGAGCCATTACGTTGCGGTTAATGTCGCCGCAGGCTCCGAGGGTTGAACCCAGGTTTTGCACAATGGCAGCAATTGTTGCCTTTAGGTTCTTCTTGAGCACGCCATGGAGCTGAAAGCCCTGACGGGTCGTGGCCCGCAGCGTGTGATTCCCGTATTCATCGGAGAGCTTATCGAGGGTTAGATACAGCTCAGGAGGAATAAAGCCACCCGGATTACGGGTGCGGAGCATCATCTGATAGTCTTTTTCAGCCCCTTTAACGCGGTTGTCCCGGTCGTCTTGCTGGTAAGACCCGTGAAATTTGAGAATCTGAATCGCATCTTCAGAAAAATGGGTGGTGTCTTCCAGCAGTTCGGTGGCGAGCGGTTCTCGCAGAAAGTTGCTCCGCTCTTTGAGAGCCTCTACCTTAGAGCGCTTTTGTGGATTTGCGCCGGAGTCTTGAGGAGCTGGCTTGATAGGGGTCTGAACCATGAACAGGATTCCAGTCAGTTTTGGGCGACAATTAATTTGGGCGATCGCAATTTGAGCAACCGCAAGCATTCACGGGGAGTACATTCATCGTCTTATGAGGTGGCGATGAACAAATCCTTAAAGACCGGTAAATCGGTCGGATTTTGGGTGAATGATATAGCTATCTTATCACTGGATCCACTTAGGAAAGTAGAACTTCGTTAGGGAAACATAAAAATTTCGGGAGAAATGCTGCCGAAAACCGAGCAGCCAAACCGTTTAGCATGGGGGCAAAGGGGCTGATACTCAGCGCCAGCTGCCGCTCTCTAGGAACGCTATGCCAGATGCTTTGATGTTTGATGAAGAGATGTATGTCGTGTTGGTGCCCGGTGAGGAAGAGGTTTTCCTGACCCCTGAGGAGCTGCTAGATCGGCTCACAGCTTTGCTCCAAGACCGCCAAAGCGACCTGCCGCGCGACCTGCAGAAATTTCAGACCCTAGAAGAACAGGCCACCCATTTGCGCGATACCGCTTGTGACTTTGAGCTTCGCCCTGGTGAGCAGATGCAGTGGTATGTTGTTCGCCTAGAGAAGTAGGCAGTCTTTAAATTGCAGGTTCATGAGCAAGCGCATTCTTTTCTTAAGCAATGGACATGGAGAGGATCTCAATGCCAGCTTGGTGCTGCAGGCCCTGAGAGAGATCGCTCCTGACGTTGAAACAGCCGCTATGCCCATCGTGGGGGAGGGCAATGCTTACCGGAAACTAGAAGTGCCCATCGTTGGCCCCACGCAAAAATTGCCCTCAGGCGGTTTCAACTATATTGTGGTAGGTCGCTTGCTCAACCCAATGAACTGGGCTAGAGACACCAACCCGCTAAACTTTCTGCGGGACTTGTCTGCGGGGCTGGTCGGGTTAACCTGGCGGCAGATTCAGGCAGTGCGCGGCTATAGCCAGCGCTGTGATCTGCTGTTTGCCACCGGCGATATTGTGCCAATTCTCTTTGCCTACATTACTGGAAAGCCGTTTATGGCGTTTCTAGTCTCCACCTCTAGCTATTACGAGGGTCGGGCGGTAGTGCCGATGCTGGCGATGATGGCGCTGCGATCGCACCGCTGCCGCCAAATCTTCACCCGCGACGCCTTTACCGCCCAAGACCTGCAGCGGCGGGGGCTCTCTAAGACCGTCTTTGCTGGCTACCCCATCATGGACGTACTAAAACCTACGGGCAAAGACCTAAAGCGGGTGCCAGAGCAGCCCATGATTGCCCTACTTCCGGGCAGCCGCTTGCCAGAAGCCCTGCACAACCTAGGGCTGCAGCTGCAGCTCTGTGAGGCCATAGCTCAAAGGCAGGCAGCCCAATTTCAGGCAGCGCTAGTGCCCAGTATTACCGATGACCACCTGCAAAATTTGGCTCATCAACAGGGTTGGTCTTTGGAGCAGGCTGGCCATCTGGTCAAAGGCGAAACCCATGTATTTTGTCACCGCGATGCCTTTGCAGACATTCTCCAGCAGTGCAGTTTGGCCATTGGCATGGCCGGTACAGCAGTGGAGCAGGCAGTGGGTCTAGGCAAGCCCGTCGTGCAGATCATTGGGCTAGGCCCTCAGTTTACCTACCCCTTTGCCGAAGCCCAAATGCGGCTGTTGGGGCCATCTGTTGTCACCGTCGGCAGGCGCTCGGCAACGCCAGAGTTAATTACAGAAGCAGCCGATAAGGTAATATCCATACTCAACGATCCGCACTACCCGGCTCAGTGCCTCAAAAACGGTAAAGAGCGGGTTGGAGAACCGGGGGGCTCTACTCAAATTGCTCAATATTTAGCCGATTGCACCCAAGCTTAGGCAGAGTTCCGGAGAGAGGCCATGCCGTGGAAGAAACTGTCTGAACTGCACCAAAAGTATTTTTCTTCGGAGCGGCGAGTGTCCCAGGAGACCCTTCAGCAGATGCGGAACAGCCTGCTAGAAGAGTCCGCTCTAGAGCAGAATTTTCTGATCTTAGTTGTCGGGTCCTGCATCATTGCAACGCTTGGGCTGTTAGCAAATAGTGTTGCTGTCATTATTGGGGCTATGATCATTGCCCCGTTGATGCTGCCGATTCGCAGCGTTGCCTTTGGTATTCTCGAAGCTGATCGGCGACTGATCCGCTCTGGGCTACTCTCAGTCATAGTCGGGTCAGCTCTGCCGGTACTTATTTCTGCCCTCATAGGACTGGCTACAAGCGTTGCCCAGTATGGCAGCGAAGTGCTGGCTCGCACTCAGCCAACCCTGCTCGACTTGGGCATTGCGCTGACTGCCGGTGCGATCGCAGGTTTTGCCAAGGTTGAACCCAAAATCTCAACGACTCTAGCCGGAACCGCCATTGCGGTCGCGCTGATGCCGCCTATCTGCGTGGTGGGACTATGGGTAGCTCAGGGCAACTGGCGGCTGAGCCTGGGAGCCCTGCTGCTCTATATGACAAACCTCTTCGGCATTACCTTGGCCTGTATGGTGGCCTTTATGCTGGGGGGCTACTCTCCTTTTCACCGGGCCCGTCGTCCCCTGGGGCTAACGCTAATTTTGACCAGCCTGCTAATGGTGCCGCTGGGCTACAGCTCCTTCACTTTGCTGCGGCAGAACCGTCTGGAGACCAGTTTACGGCAGGCGCTGCTAAATAAGACTGTGACGTTTCAGCGCCTGCGGCTGGTTAGCATGGAAACCGATTGGCTCAGAAGCCCACCTGAGGTACTGCTGATTGTCTATGCCAGTGAGCCGTTAACGCCTACGCAGGTAGGATTGCTAGAAGAGTTTGTCGGTCGGGAAATGGGCCGCCCTTTCAAGCTCATTTTCCAGGTAAGTCGGCTAGAGGAAGTGACTCATGAGCTACCGCCTGCCGAATCTCCTACTCCTGCGTCTCCATCCCCGTAGAACAATTTTCGTTAAGGTTATCTAGAGCCATTTGAGCTCGCGCCTGCACGGCCAGGACAAGATCTTGCTCTACAGCCGTTTCGAGAGCAGCCCCAATGCGATCGGCGGCACTAGCGGAAGCCAGGGCCAACGCCTGTAGCCCAACAACTGCAGCGTAGCGCACGACCCATTCAGGATCAGCAAGCGTCTCAATTAAGGTCGTGAGGGCTTCGGCTTGAGCAGCTTCAACCGCCGCTTTAGGCAACTTGGACCAGTTTAGGGTGCCTAGCCCCTTAGCGGCAGCCCGACGCACGCTGAGGGCAAAATCGCCCCGAGCCGTTTCAACCAAAACGTTCAAGGCACGGGGGTCTTGGATCAGGGCTAAGGCTCGAATTGCCCAAGCGCGGGCTCCGTAGTTGTGGCCGTCGAGCTGCTCTAGCAGCGCCGGTACCGCCACTGCTCCCAAACTGACTAGACCCTCCGTAGCCGCTACGGCAGCACCGGGATTGTTATAGCCCAACACCTCAATCAGCGTGGGTACGGCCTCGGGATGGTTGGCGGCAGACAGAGCCCGCACTGCCTGCACAATTCCGGCTTTAGAATCAGCCGTTTCAACCGCCTTGATGAGAACGGCGAGTTCGGCAGAGGGAGACGCCATTGTGTAGGTCACGGTTTTACTTGAGGTCACAGCAGGTCGTCCATCAGAGCCATCACCTGACGAGCATCTGAAGAGAGCGGATTGGCCGGAAAGTCCATTGCCTGCAGGTGATGCTCTAACAAACCCTGCAGGGCGATCAGCTTGAGGCTATTTTCGGCCGGGGTGGTTGCGATCGCACCCGCCGCTGGCAAATACCCCACAGCCCCCAAATCCATCATGGCCGAGCGGCGCAGCTGCAGGTTAGGCCCCTGCAGCACCTGCACCAGCCAATCGCAATAAGCCGCATCGCCGGTTAGCTGATACATAGCCCGAGCGGCTGCATTTTGCACCTGGGGCACCGGGTGGTTCAGGAAAGGGGCAATCTCCTCAACTGCCGCCCGCGCCCCCAAACTACCCAGCGCTTCCAAAATGGCGTTATAGGGCTGTACCAAGTGGGGTTTTCCCGTAACTTGAGTCGCCGCGTCTACCCCTCCGGCCAGCATGGCGCGTAGAGCCGGAATGCAGGCATCACCTCCCAGCATTTCCAAAGCCTGAATCGCCGCTTCCCGCACATAGTAGTCAGCACAATCAAGGCAGCCCATCAGCGCTGGGTAAGCTGTGCGATCGCCCAGCTTACCCAGAGCCCGAGCCGCATTGCGCCGCAGCGGATAGCCCCCGTCAGGGGCCCGATCGGTTTCGTCGTCTAAAGCTGTTACTAGAGCTGCGATCGCAGCCGGTTCCTTAACGCGAAACCGCCCCAACCACCAGGCTGCGTAGTAGCGCAGGCTAGGATCGGCAGTCTGACGAAGATTTGCGATCGCCTGCTCAACAGTGAGAGATTCTCCCTGGGCATTGACTAGCTGTTGAAATTCCAGCGCCATTGTCAAGACTCTTAAGCGCCTGCACCATTTTCAGAGAGCGGGGTAATGCTGACAATCTTGCCGCCCATGCGGGTGATGCGCTGCATTTCCTCATTCATTCGGCTGTAGGGAACCTTAATGAAGACACTACCGCTATTGCGAACAGGATAGGCGTTATTATCAGTTCCCTCATTTTGGCGCAGTCCAGACACTTCATAGAGAAAGACCCGGCCGCCGGAGGGAGAAGTGGTGGTGCTACCAAAGGCATTTTGAGCAAGCATCAAAAAAGTCTCCTAACTCTCGAAAAATGAACAACCACAGCAATCGTTGCAAAGGTGGAGTGATTAGCTTCAGCAAATACTGGCTCTATCACTCCACCTCTTAATACCTACCTTAAAAGAAGCTAGAGACTAGCAAGTGTAATGTTAGTCACTCTTCCACCCATTTTATTAATCTGCTGCAGCTTGGCAGACAGCTTTTCGTAGGGCACTAGATAGGAGGTGTTGATTTGGCGAACTTTGGGATAGCGGGGCAGATTCGCACCAGAAACCTCAATGCGATAAACCCGACCTGCGCCTTGACCGTAGGGAGTTGAGCCGCCCAAAGCCTTGTTAGGCACGCTCTTCTTGTTAGCCGACCAGCCACCACCAGAATTGGATGGGTTGATAACAGCAGATGAGGCGTTGCGACCCAGTTCTCCCGCCAACCGAGACGGCTTACCAGCAGCCTGAGAACGATCGCTGGTAGCATAGCCCCGATATAGCTGGAACATCCGGGTAAAGCCCACAGACCGCTGCCCAGCCTGATAGACAAAGCTCCGGTAATACGGTACGACGTTGTCGCCAAAGTTGGCTTGGTACTCTTCGCTGTCGACAAATGAGTCTACATCGGCGTCGTAGCCTTTGGTCTCATAGAGATCAAGGTGGAAGACAACCTCAGACTCATCATAGGGCGCACGGCCCAGCAGATGCTTCGTATGCAGCTCAATTACTCGGGTCTGGAAATTGCCGTAAAAGAACTTCGTCTTATACAGTTCAGACTTAGCCACTGCCCGCACAAACTCGCGTACGGTGATGTAGCCGTTCTTGAGCAAAGACTCAGCACTGGTTAGGCGCTCAGACTTCATTAAGTAGTCGTTCCCCAAAAGCTGGCGATAGACAGCCTGAATTACCACTGCGGCATCTTCCGGCGTCCAGTTAGCACGAAGCTCTACAGGGGAGGTTTCGCTAAATGCAGCAGTCCCAAGGCGAGATGCAGCTACCGTAATAGGCACGTTGAAAGTCCTCCTACAAAAAGATGAAATGTGAGTCTCTGAACGCATTTACTGATAGCAAATGCAGCCTGTAGGGAGTAGACAGCAGCACTTCATTTGAAGGAGAACGGGCAATAAAACAGCCTCGTTCGGGCTGTCAGTCCCCTAAGGTACTCACAAGAGATACTCACTATGGATTGGCTTGGGCGTTAGGCGGGATCAATACTTGTAACCCGACCACCCCTGCTATTGATCTGCTGCAGCTTTCTAGAAAGCTGCTCATAGGGCACCAAGAATTCGGAGGAACTGCGGCGTACGGTCGGCAAACGACCTGGCGCTGCAGCCTGAACTACTCGAACCCGGTAAAGCTTTTCACGACTACCCCCGGAGGTTCCCACCAGGGTCTGACCTATGTTAACTTTGCCTACGGGGGAAGAAGAGTTTTTGGCGAGCTCTCGGGTGAGACGGGCGCGAACACCACTACGTTGAGTGCGATCGCTCGTCCCATACCCCCGGTACAGTTGAAAGAACCGGGTGAATCCTACGGTCTTTTGATTGGCCTGAGTTAGATATCCACGATAGTAGGGTACGATGCCGTCCCCAAAATTGTCGCGGTACTCAGCCGAATCAAGGTAGGAATTAATTTCCGCCGCGTATCCGTGGTTGATATACAGGTCAGTGTGAAAAGCAATTTCGTCTTGGTCGTAGGGTGCGCGACCTAGCAGGTGCTTAAAATTCAGTTCAATAAAGCGATTTTGCGGACTAGAAGAAAAGAACTTCTCCCGGTACAGCTCAGAGAGCGCCAGCGCCCGAACAAAATCACGTACTGAAATCTCTCCCTGCCGTAGCAAAGATTCAGCACTGGTGTAACGCTCGCTGGCCATAATGTACTGGTTGCCAAAGACTTGGCGGTAAGCAGCATAGATTACTGCCTCTGCATCATCTCGGTTCCAGTTGGGGCGCAGCTCTACCCGCATCGACTCTTCAAGAGGGGACACACCTAAGCGTGCCGCCGCAGTTGTAACTGCCATCTGAAAATCTCCTTGCGGCATTTACAGATACAACAATGCCCGGTCAGGCAAACAACTGCTAACAAGTCGCTAACAACTGTTTGCCCTTCCGGGCAGAGCCAACAACTAGCTTAGAGCGTTGATGGCGTAGTCGATGTAGGAGTTAGCTTCGGTAGCTGCATCACCAGACAGACCGTGGTTGCCCTTGATGTACTTCAGAGCTTCAACGTACCAGCTGGGAGACAGTTCAAAGGTGCTGTTGATCTCATCGAGACCAGCAACCAGGTACTCATCCATGGGGCCGGTACCACCTGCTACGCAGCAGTAGGTCACCATGCGCAGGTAGTAGCCGATGTCACGAGAGCACTTGTCCTTACCACGCTGATCAAATGCGTAGTTAGCACCTTGCATTTGGGTGGTGTAGGGGAACTTGTTGTACACAGCCTGAGCTGCGCCGCTGACGAGAGAGTCAGCCTTGCTGGTTAGCGCTTTAGCAGCTTCTAGACCAGATTGAGCTTGACGCAGACGACCGAAAGCAACCTGCAGCTCAGAAGAGCTGAGGAAACGACCTTGGGAATCAGCAGCAGCGACCGCTTCGGTTAGAGGGGTTTTCATGAATAGGTTCTCCTAAAGTGTCTTCACAGCGAATGAATGAACAGTCAGAGGATTGCGCTTGATTTGAACAAGCGCCAGTGAGGTTCAAATCAGGTGAACCTAGGCAACAGCAGCAGCAGCCAGGTCAAAGTAGCTGCTGATTTCAGAAACCAGAGAGCTGCAGTCGCCCTGGGTGATGTTAGCAGGATCGTTGACGATGGCAAGAGCAGCAGCCTTCATCTTCTCAACGCCAGCAGCAACAGAAGCGCCGGGAGTGCCTAGAGCAGCGTAGGTTTCACGCAGGCCGTTCAAGCAGCGATCGTTGAGAACGCTAGCATCGCCAGCGAAGGTAGCGTAGGTGACGTAGCGCAGGATGATTTCCATGTCGCGTAGGCAAGCAGCCATACGACGGTTGGTGTAAGCATTGCCACCAGGAGCAATCAGTTGGGGCTGCTCAGCAAACAGAGCCCGGGCAGCATCAGCAACGATCTTGGAGGCGTTGCCGGTCATGCGGTTAACAGCGTCGATCCGCTTCTGACCGTCGCTAACAACACGACCTAGAGCATCCAGCTGATCGGAGGACAGATAGTCGCCTCGTGCGTCAGCCTGGGAAACTACCTTGGTGTATGCGTCAAACATCGACTCAATCTCCTAAATTTTTTGTCGCTGAGTTTGATGATTCTGGTTCTATGACCGTTATCAGCAAGAAGCTGCGTCATCGGTCTATAGAGAGAATCTTAAAAGACAGGCAGTAGACATCTCTCATTTTTTTAACACTTCTTCAAAATTGCTTCAGGAAGCTTAATACAACAGCCTTAGCAATCTTGAGGGAAGTTGTGAGACATAAGGAAACATCTGGGATACACTCCGCAGCAGATCCTGGAAGCATTGCCTGGACTAGCTTTCGCTTGTCATCCAAACCCTCACAGATTTTTTATACACTGCTGTAGCGTATTTATCTTTTACAAGTTGTTAAGGCTAAAACGCAGCTTGCCCCCTTCAAAGGGAGGGTATCTTGGCGTTTCAAGAACTTTTCCGCTCCTTTTTTAAGCCTGTACTTCTACAGAATCGCTTAACAAAGCTCAACATCGACCCAGTTGGTAGGGGCAAAAAACTGTTTGTTGTTGTCTCTTAAAGGCCTTCAGAGGATTGAAAGCCTTGTCTTGAAAGGGCTTGTGTCTACTGGAGTGGGTTTCTGAGAGGCTGCTCTACTGAGTCAGGATGATTTATCATCAGCTTTATAACCTGAAACGAACTGCAACACTGAACAGATTTACCCCAGCAGAGTCAATGGATGTAATGGATTTTTTCCGCCTCAGTGCGGGTCAATGGCAATCTCAGCGAACCACTCATCACCTGCCTTTCAGACGAGCTGAGTTGGGGGGGTCTACTATTTCTGTAGAAGCGCTAGATGCAGACCATCCCAGCGTGGTTGAAATCTGTAAGCTGCACAGCGTCGAGCCCGCCCTGGCTGTAGGGGGTGCCTTTGTTAAATGGCAAGGCTCTATGGCTTGGGATAAAGACGATGAGAACCATGAGGGCACAACCGTCTTTGCCCTTGTCCCCAATGCCGATAACCCTCGCTCAGGCCAGCTATTACGGGAACGGGGTTATGCCGAAATCGTTCCTGTCATTGGCAGCTATGAGATTGATGAGGACGAGGGCCTAGTGCTGATCACTGAGTACGAAACCATGAGCTCGGTAGAGCGGTTTTGGTTTGCCAACCCCGACCTGCGCCTGCGAACCAGTGTTGTGAAGCGCTTTGGTGGTCTCAGCACGGCGTCTTTTTGTGCTGAGTCTCGCGTTGCCGATAAGGCAGAATCAGGGTCGGTAGATGCCCCTGAGGAAGCATTCTCAGCCTTTGGCTGGTAGACCCTAGACAACTTGAAATAACTTGAAATATAAGCTGGAAGCGAACTGCAGTTGGCAATGCCAACTGCAGTTCGTGTGCTTTTAAGAGCCTTGCCCAAAGAGAATAGCTAGAGAAAAAGACGTGGTTGAAGCAATACATAACGTCGCCTTCTCTAATCGATAGAAGAGTCTCTATCGGGTCAATAACAATGCTTCTTGCAGTTTAAAGAAACGTGACTGAATGTTACTATCCCTGTCGAATTAATAAAGCCTGATCCCCTAATCTCCTAGTCTAAAGCAGAGTCGGTTGAGGTTTCTTAGGGGGCTTTAGAAAGTTTGTTTCAGCTCAGTTTCTAAATAATGAGCTGCCGCAATTTTCCCTTCTTAAAGGAATTTCTCTCCCTCTTTCTAATGGTATTAGGGGAGAACTCAAACGGGCTTTGACACTTCTCAGACTGCCTCTTAGAGCCTTAAAAACTTGGCATTTGCTAAGTTTCAGTCTCGTTAACAATGATTTATAAAGTGAACGGAGGTTATTAAGCAGTGGCTCTTCCTTTACTAAACTATTTTCCCAATAGTCAAAATCAACGGGTTCAGGGTTTTGAAGTTCCAGGTGATGAGCACCCCAGAATCTATACGGCTGATAGCGTGTTATCGGCTTTAGACACAGATGATTTGATTTCAGCCGCTTACCGTCAGGTTTTTCACGAACAGCAGATGCTGAAAAGCAATCGTCAGATTTTGCTGGAATCTCAACTGAGGTCAGGGCAAATTACTGTCAGGGATTTTATTCGAGGGCTGGCGACCTCGGGTGCTTTCCGCACTTGGAATTTTGAGGTCAACAACAATTATCGCTTTGTTGAACTTTGCGTACAGCGCCTTTTAGGCCGCAATGTCTATGATGAGCGAGAAAAGATTGCCTGGTCTATTATTCTGGCGACCAAGGGGCTTTATGGTTTTGTTGATGACTTGCTTAACAGCGAAGAGTATCTAAGCAATTTTGGGGAGAATACAGTACCTTACCAGCGCCGCCGGGTGCTGCCTCAACGGGTTAAGGGGGAGTTGCCTTTTGAGCGGATGCCCCGCTATGACCAGGAGCACCTGAGCACGCTATCGGCATTGGGGTACGACTTTTCGGCCGATCGGGTGGTGGATGATGGCACGCTTTGGCTGCCGCCTGAACCAGTCCGTAAAGTGGGGGCAGCTCTGACCTATGCCCTAGCTAGCTTATTGGGGCTAACTGCGATCGCAGTCGTATTGTCCTGGTTTGGCTGGCTCCACCTCTAGCAATCTATTGCCTGTGCCCTAATAAAAAGCCCTCCGATTAGGAGGGCTTTTGCTTTTACAAAGAAATATTATGGAGAATTTTGCTGTACAGGCAGGAGTAGGGTTAAAGAACGCCTGCGTTAGCCAAGCCCAAGATGGTGCCTAAACCGAGAATGTGGCCGAAGCTAGTGGTCGCTAGCAGAGCGGGCCAGCCCATGCCACCAAAAAACGCAGAGCCGGGCAGAGCTGGGCCTGCACCCGGGTTTTTCATAGTGTATTTGCCAATTGCGATCGCAAGCACGTTCGCCACGATCATGACAATAGCGATCTTGGGGCTCCAGCTAACGGTGTTAGGAATCGTTGAAGCAGCGAGTAAAAGGGTGTTCATCAAAGTACTGACCTCTTAATAATCGAATACCTTGCTTAAATCCTTTCTCATAAAGGTGCCAACTCATCCTCTCTGTTGCAATCCTTAAAAAACCGGACTCTGCCTAAGCAGCAATGCTAAGAGGTAACGACCTCACCTTCAAAGCTGGCCCGCCGCTGGAAGTGGAACGGGCCTGCCATTGAACCCCAAACGTGCTCATCTGTTTCAGGATCGCGGCCCCGGTCCCAGCTAATAAACTTACTGGCATCAATTTCAAACTCACTGTCTAGGTAAGTAGTCTTGCCCTGGCGCACAACCATACAGGCCTTACCTGGCTCTACACTGCCCTTAAAGCGACCGTCCGCCCAGCGAACGATCATATTGCAGCCACCCATTTTTTCAATGCGATCGCTGCTTAGTTCAGCCAGTTTTCCTAAATCTCGGGAAGCCCCATAGAACGACTCTTCATCCTTTAACGTGTAGTTCTCAATCAGGATGTAGTCGTCTTGAGGAATAAGCTTCATCACCCGAGCCCGGTAAGGCCGGTTGAGCTGAAAATCGTAAGCCTGCTCCAAATAAAAACTCGTGCCAGAAAGCAAATCTGGCGGCAGCGGCCGCATACACACCCGGATATGGGCGAACAGGGGAGGGTTGTCAAAAGCTTGCTGTTGGTTACTAAAGTCAGCAGCCATCCAGCGAGCCAAAGTCAGCACATCAGTCGAATGGGTCATGAGGAACGACCAAGCAACATACGTCGGGGATCGTTCCTTATTTTACGGGTTTAAGGATTTTGAGGCAGTTATCAGTGCTAAGTTCAATGTCAAGTTGAGGGCGCAGCCCTCTGCGCCCTCCCGATCTGCCTTTTCCTAAAGTCGTTTCTCCAAATACTGCCCAATCATAATTTCCTCACCCGCACGAGAAATCACAGTTTGGCGCGTACGATACTGCTTGCCAATCAGCTTGATCTCCTCTTCAAAAGAAGATCCCTGATACTCAGTGCGGAGAAACATCGTCCTAGGATCACGGAAAAAGAAGTGGGCGGTAACGGGCTTGGAGGTAGCAAAACCCCGATCTCGAAACAGCGTTGAACCACGCACGCCGAAGATAGTGCTGCCCTCGACAGGCTTTTTACTAGTGCCGACGTAGTCACTTTCCCATGTCACTCTGGCACCAGAAACTAAGGCTTCTTCAGGGCGCAACTCATGCAGCTGAGCTAGATGGATCAGTTCCTCGTGGCCTGCAGGCAAGAACTTAATTTGGATTTGGCTAACGACTTCTTGAGTCTCCCCGCTCTTTAGGGTGTAGTAGCGCCGCTCAGACTGCCAGTCGCCCTCCGAATCCCTGAAAAACGACTCCACTAAAGATTCAGCCAGTAAACGGGCGGTATCCACTGAAAACGGCATAGCTCAGTCCCAACCTTAGGTAGAGATTAAAGTTTCCCAAAAGTCAATCCCTACTAGGGATTTTGTTAATTTTCTTAATCCTAGTAGAGACGCCCGTAGATCGCAATAACCCGAAAGGGTTAAGGGGTTAGCCGTAGGAAGGAAATTCTCAAAAGCTCAGAAGCAAAGGCTAAGTAATTATACTTAATTTCGAGCTGCAATCTGTCTCCGGTTATGATTTGAGATGAGGGTCAGATGTATATTCCTGCCCTTAGGTCGTCAAAGCCAGGAGCCTTAGCAGTATGGCGAATAAAGCAACTGTGGCCGACCACGAATTTGAAGTTCGCACCCAGTTAGTTGATATCGAACTAGCGCCTCTGGATATGCAGGCTGTCCTCTATCAAGCCGATCGAGAAGGCCGATTTCTGGAACAGACAGACCTGCTGCCCCTGGCACGCCTTCAGCAAGACTTAGCTTTGGCCGAAGCCTTAAACGTCCTCCGAGAGCAGGCAGACGACATTGTGAATGCAGCACGCACAGATTTGCTGGCCCACTTTCCCGACATCACTGAACCCGGCGGTGGGCTATATCCTGAAGCACGTGCGATCGCATGTTGGCGAGATCTGTGGCACTTTCTCCGCTGCATTACCTATGGCATAGTCATCGGTCAGAGCCCCTACACCAACGCTCATGGTCTTGCCCGACTGCGCCAGCTCTACTACCGGCTAGAGGTACCCCTTGATGCAATGGTGGCAGCTTTGGTAGCGCTTAAGCGTCATAGCCTAGTGCGGCTGTCTCCTCAGCAGGCAATCCAGCAAGCTCCCTTCTTCGATCACCTGATTGAGCAATTGCAGGAATTTCAAATAGCTACAGAGAGATAAAGCTCCCTGCCAATCCTGACTTGAAGGTTTTTTCTTTCTCTGGGAACATGAAACCAGATCGGAGGCAAGTTAGCTTGGATGAGAGCGATACGACGCAGTAGAGCGACCATTGTTGAGAAAAGCCTGACCCATCATTTTTAGAGAAAGCAGCTCGCGGGTGTGCCCCTACCGGTTCCCTGAACTTACGCCACAATGAGAAGCAGCGCCAGCGAGAGCCGGAGAGGTAGTCTTAAAAATTGCTCAATTCCATGACACAAGCCGGAGAAGCGACATCAAAAAACAGGCTTACCCTCTGGTGGGAAAGCCTCAGCTCCTTGTCAAAATTTCTCATGGTGGCTTTGGCAGCCCCCCTGGTGCTACTCAACGTGTGGGCAGTTTCGACCATCTTCAGCTACTTTCGATCCATCTTAGTGACGCTGTTGGTCGCTGCCCTGTTAGCCTTCCTGCTGAACTATCCCATGAGCTGGCTAGAAAGAGCCGGGCTCAAGCGGGGACAGGCCGCTATTTTAGTTTCTCTGGTAGCGCTGTTTGCGTTTCTCACCCTTGGAGTGACCGTGCTGCCGCTGGTGATTACCCAGGCTCAGCAGCTAGTAGCCCGACTACCGGAATGGTTTGACTCCGGCAAAAACCAGCTCCTCATGCTAGACAGCCGGATCGATCAGCTGGGCTTGCCCTTTAATTTAGATGTCGTCATTTCTCAGGCCAACGACCGGCTTAAAATCCAGATTCAAAACCTGGCGGGAGAAGCGCTCAACCTGACGTTGGGAGTCGCTGTTTTCACAGCGGGCAAGCTGTTTGACGTACTGCTGACCATCATCTTGACCTTTTACCTGCTGCAGCACGGAGATGAAGTTTGGGAGAGCCTGGTCGGCTGGCTGCCCACCCGTCTGCAGATTCCCTTTTCCAAAACCCTCAGCCGCAGCTTCCGAAACTACTTTTTGGGCCAGCTCATTGTTGCAACCTGCATGGGCCTGTCCCTGACCGCTATTTTCCTGATCTTAAAGGTTCCCTTTGGCCTGCTGTTTGGCCTCACGATTGGCCTAATTGCCTTAGTGCCCTTTGGTGGAACCGTCGGCATTGCTCTCGTAACTTTTCTAGTGGCCCTGCGAGACATCAGTATTGCCGTACAGGTAGTAATCGCTGCCGTCATTGTTCAGCAGCTGGTAGAAAACGGGGTGGCCCCCCGCGTCTTAGGCAGCGTGACCGGGCTCAACCCATTCTGGGTTTTCATCGCCATCTTGACTGGAGCAAGAGTTGGCGGGCTGCTAGGTGTGGTTGTCGCCGTACCCACTGCAGTCGTCATTAAAGAAGTATTGCTGTCAGTACGATCGGTGCGGTCAGTGCGGCAAGCCAATCAAGATTCCCCCGATTCTGACGCCAGCACAGTCAGTACTATACTGGCACCCGACAGGGCACAGGTTGCTAGTGAGTTTTCCCAAGAATCGCTGGTAGCTGAGAAGTAGGGTTGCTGTGGTCACGGTCATTACAGTGGTTTTTATCCCCTAGCCTCTAATTCTGAAGGAAGGTTGAAGTTCCTTAGAATAAAGCCTTTCGGGCATCAAGAAAACGGGATTTAAGGGGCCAGTACAATTCACAATTCAAAGAAGTGTTGTACACAGCTGTAGCTGCGTCCTAACGACCGTGACCTATGCGGGCAAGCTAAAGCGCTAGCTGCTCCCCTCGGATGGACTTATCTAGCAGCTGTATGGGATGCATGAGCGGCATAGCCTTATTCTGTTGCTCTAGATGCTTTTGAATCTGAAGCGAGCAGCCTGGATTAGACGAAGCGATCAGAACCGCTCCTGTATTAAGCAGGTTATTGACCTTCATTTGGCCTAGTTCTTCAGCAACTTGGGGCTGGAGCATATTGTAGACCCCAGCACTGCCGCAGCACAGAGCCGCGTCCATCGGTTCTCGCAGCTGAACGCCGGGAATTTGCTTGAGGATCTGGCGGGGCTGCTGGCTAATTTTCTGGCCGTGGAGTAGGTGACAGGCATCTTGATAGACCAAGGTGAGCGGTTCTTCAGTCAGGGGGTGCAGTGTAGCAGTAAGCCCGACCTCGACTAGAAACTCCTGCACGTCCCGCACCTTAGCAGAGAAGGCTTTGGCTCGTTCCCGATAAGCCGGATCATCCTTCAGAATGTGCCCGTATTCCTTCAGGGTATGGCCGCAGCCCGCGGCATTGATAATTACGTAATCGACCTGGGCCTGTTCAAACACCTCAATCATGTGGCGGGCAAGAGCCTGAGCCTGAGCTTCTTCGCCTTGATGGGCCGGTAAGGCCGAGCAGCAGCCCTGTTCTTTGGGAATGATAACTTCACAACCATTGGCTGAGAGCACGCGGGCGGTGGCCTCATTCACACCTGAGAAAAAGACGCGCTGCACACAGCCCAGCAGCATCCCAACCCGGAACCGCTGCTGCCCCTGAGCCGGAACTTGCTCGGGTAGATTGTCTTGAAAGCACTGCAGGGTGACCGGAGGCAGCAGAGACTCCATCGCGGCCAGATTGGGAGAAACCAGTCGCAGCAGCCCAGTCCCCTGCACCAGCCGGGAGAGCCCCAGCTTTTGGTACAGGCCCAGCGGGGTAAGCAACAGCCGCAGCCGGTCGGGGTAGGGAAAGAGGGAGAAGATCAGACTTCGCACTAGCCTTTGGGGCAGACTGCGGGAGTGGTTGCGCTGGATTTGAGGGCGCACGGCGGCAATCAGCTTGTCGTACTGCACGCCTGAGGGGCAAGCGGTGGTGCAAGCAAGGCAGCCCAGGCAGGAGTCAAAGTGCTGAACGGAAGCCGGGGACAGAGGCGCTTCCCCTTTATTAATGGCATCCATCAGGTAAATGCGGCCCCGAGGGGAGTCGTTTTCTTTGCCAATGACCCGGTAGCTGGGACAGGTGGTCAAACAAAAGCCGCAGTGGACACAGGCATCGATCAGGTCTGGATTGGGTGGATCGTGGGGGTCAAACCCATCGCTATTAGTGGCCAGGCTGGTATCTAGTTTGAGCGGCTTGTCTGACGTTTGCATGGGTAGGCGCGTAGGTCATCTATTCTCCAGGTTACCTTGCAGGGATAGGGCATTGAGGGTGTCGTCTGTCTTGCTTCGGGTCGAAAATTTAATACTCAGGCTTAACCATTGAAAAATTTAGGGTGAAGCCTGTTTGTTTTTGGGTCATTTTTGGGCAATCCTAGAGTGTTGATTTTGCGACTTTAGGTTAGCTCTATGAAACGACCTGATTTTTTTAGGGTTGTTTTTACTGATTTCTGGTGCTGCACGCTCTTTTGCGTTGCGATTACAGGGGCGATCTTCTGTGTTCTGGTGTTTACAGTTCCCGTCTCTGTGGTGGCGGCAGTTCTGATGTTCAGACGGGTAACCATGATTCGCGATGTGTTTAGCAAGGGGGTCTCTGTCACGGCCCTGATTACTCGCAAGAAATCGGCCCAGGGAGAATGGCTGCTGCGCTACACCTACCAGTACAACGATGTGGCCTACGAACGCGGTAACTACATTGTGCGCAACTGGATTAAGCTAAACCGGGGTGACCGAACTGAAGTCTTTGTGAATCCACAGAAGCCGCAGGAGGCATTTCTGACGGCGTTTTATCTGGGATAGGGTCTGGGGTGCAATATGGCTTTCGGGGCGGCTCCCAAGCCTGAGGTGCGATCGCACTCCCAACTCCACCAACGGGCCGCAGCATAGACACAGGCTAGAGCCTACCTTCTGAAACATCGGGTAAATCTTGCTCTGTTAGCATTAGTTCGCTGTGGCGATTGTCGAATCGCCCTTTTTTGTATTTGAGGCTGCGGATAAGCCGAAGGCGGCCCAAGTGAGGATCTACACTCTGGTCAAAGAGAGTCTGTCTGGTAGGGGCGCACACCCATGCGCCCAGTTGCACACAATGCAGAATCTAGATTTGTAGTTTGTAGGTCGGGTTGAACAAGGTAAAAACCCAACATTTTGGAGAGCCTGTTGGGGTTGCCAAAGCCTTAAACCCAACTTCTATTGCTCTTGCATTAGGCGAAGGTAATTTTGCTTGAGCTGCAGATGGCTTTCGCTTAGGCGATCTGACAGGTGCTTCTCAACCTGACACAGCTCTTTCCAAAAGGTGGCTGAGCGCTGGGAACCTAGATACTCCCGCCAGAGGAGGGCGAGGAGGTCAGCGGCTTGGGGGTTCTGGGTTTCTAGCTCCTGGTGCAGGCGCTCGAAAGTGGCTTGGGCTTCCTGGTGAGAGTTGACGGACTGGGCCAGCTGAATGGCTTCCTGAAGAGATTCGGTTAGGGTAGGGAAAAGGGTGCTTTTCATCGGTGATTTTTTACAAGAGTAGGAAAAACAGGGGCTTGAAGCTTCCGGTGTTCTTATAGAATCTTCACAAGAGACGTATACTCGACAAACTTTACACCGACGCACTCACATGGGCAAGCAGCGCATTCTCTCCGGCATCCAGCCGACTGGCAATCTGCACCTGGGCAATTACCTGGGGGCCATCCGCAATTGGGTGGAGCTGCAGGAGGAATATGAGGCCTTTTTGTTCATGGCCGATCTGCACGCTATTACGGTGCCCCACGACCCAGCCCAGTTAGCCGAAAACACCTACAAGGTGGCGGCGACCTACATTGCCTGCGGCATTGACCCTGAGAAGGCGACTATTTTTGTGCAGTCGCATGTATCGGCCCATGCAGAATTGGCCTGGCTATTTAACTGCATCACGCCCCTCAACTGGCTAGAGCGGATGATCCAGTTCAAGGAGAAGGCCATTAAGCAGGGGGAGAATGTCAGCATCGGCCTGCTCGATTACCCGGTGCTTCAGGCCGCTGATATCTTGCTGTATGAGCCTGATCGCGTGCCTGTAGGTGAGGACCAAAAGCAGCACCTAGAGCTGACGCGAGACATTGCGGCCCGGCTGAATCACCAGTTTGGCACTGAGAAAGCGCCGATTCTAAAAATCCCTGAGCCGCTGATTCGGGAGGTGGGCGCGCGGGTGATGAGCCTGACCGATGGCACCAAGAAAATGTCGAAGTCAGATCCGTCGGACCAAAGCCGGATTGACTTGACCGATGCCCCAGAAGCTATTATCCGCAAGTTTAAGCGAGCCAAGACTGATCCGCTGCGGGGCCTAGAGTTTGACAACCCAGAGCGGCCCGAGTGCCACAACTTGTTGAGCCTCTACGCTTTATTGGCAGGCAAATCGAAGCAGGCTGTGGCAGAGGAATGTCGGGAGATGGGCTGGGGCCAGTTTAAGCCGCTGCTGGCGGAGACGGCAGTGGAGGCGCTGCGACCGATTCAGACTCGCTACAGCGAGCTAATGGACGATCGCACCTATCTGGAAAAAGTATTGAGACAGGGGAATGAGCGGGCAGGTGCGATCGCATTTCAAACCTTAGCTAAGGTCAAAGATGCCCTAGGGTACTCCAAGCCGCTGTAGCAAGCACGATATACTGACCAAAACTGGCTTTCAAAAAGGTCTGTGTGCCTGCTGGCCATCTCACCTGATTTTTCTCACTTAATAAATGTCTGTTTTTTCGGATCGCCTGTCTGCTTCGCCCCTAGGTTACCGCTTCCGTAGCGCTGCCAGCTCAGGGGAGTTTTTAATTACTGCTGAAGTCATGCCGCCTAAGGGGGGCAATCCTCAGCATATGGTGGAGATGGCAAAGCGGCTGAAGGGGCGAGTCCACGCGATCAACATTACTGACGGCAGCCGAGCGGTGCTGCGGATGTCGTCGTTAGCATCAGCCGTGATTTTGCAGCAGGAAGGAATTGAGGCGATCTGCCAGATGGCGTGTCGCGATCGCAACGCCATTGCCCTACAGGCCGACCTCATGGGAGCCCATGCCTTAGGTGTTCGCAATCTACTTGCCCTGACCGGAGACCCGGTTAAAGCGGGCGACCATCCTGAGTCGCGGAGCGTTTTTGAGCTGGAGTCGGTGCGGCTGCTGAAGCTGATCGGCCAGCTCAATCAGGGCACCGACAGCCGCGATCAGGCCCTGCCCGATGGCGCGCTAGACCTCTTTGCTGGGGCCGCAGTTGACCCTCAATGCCGCAGCCTGTCTGGCCTGCAGCGCCGCTTTGAGCGCAAGCTAGAAGCCGGAGCCCAGTTTTTCCAGAGCCAGCTGATCTCTGACTTTGATCAGCTAGCTACTTTTATGGATAAGGTCGCGGCGGGTTGCGATCGCCCCGTCCTGGCCGGCATCTTTTTACTGAAATCAGCCAAAAACGCCAACTTCATCAACCGCAATGTGCCTGGTGTAGAAATTCCCCAAGCCATTATCGATCGCCTCGCCGCCGCCCCCGATCCACTGCAGGAAGGCATCACTATCGCCGCCGAGCAAGTGCGGGCAGCCCAGCAGCTCTGCCAAGGCGTCCACCTGATGGCCGTGCGCCGAGAAGACCTGATTCCCCAGATTTTAGATCGAGCAGGCATTGCCGCTGTCACCCCTAGCAGCCGCAATGGCAGCAGCAACCATGCTGATCCTCTCATTCAACCTGTTAAAAATTTGGTCTAGCCTAGAAAAGACAACCCCTCGCCCCCTCACCCATGCCTTACTATCCGGGAATTGCCAGCGATGCCTTTCGTCATCCCCTTGATCGCCAGGCCGAAGAGGCGCTGCGCAGCGTTCCTGGGTTTGACCTAGCGGCCCGCAAGTTTATTGAGCTGGTCTATGAGCGGCCTCAGTATGTCTATTTACTAGGCAATGCCGTGCAGGTAGGGCCGAGCCAGTACTCCACGATTTACCACCTGTTTCGAGAATGCGTGCACACTCTCGATCTGCGGCCTGAGCCGACTCTCTTTGTGGTGCAAAACCCGGAGGTCAACAGCTACTCCCTGGGAGAAGAGAATCCTTGCGTGGTGGTCCATACAGGGCTGCTAGATTTGCTGGGAGATGAGGAAATCAAAACCGTAATCGCCCACGAGCTGGGCCACATCAAGTGCGGCCATACCACCCTGACGCAGATGGCCATGTGGGCGATGAATACCGCTTCAATCATTGGCGATTTAACTTTTGGGCTGGGCAATGTGGTCAGCAGTGGTCTAGTCTACGCTTTTTACGAATGGCGGCGAATGGCGGAACTATCGTGCGATCGCGCTGCCCTACTGGTCATGGACGACTGGCGGCAGGTGATGCAGACCATGATGAAGGTATCGGGCGGCAGCCGCCGCTTTGCCCACGAGCTGAGCTTTGAGGAATTTGAGCGGCAGGCTGAACAGTACCGAAATCTGGATGCTGACGGGCTAAACCAGGTCTATAAATTCCTGCTCTACAACGGCGGCCCCAACGCACTTTTGAGCCATCCCTTTCCAGTAGAGCGGCTGCACTATCTGAAACAGTGGGCCAACTCTGAGGAATACCGCCAGATCCAGGTCGGAAACTATCGTCGCGCTCCAGCTCAGGGCGCTGTGCATACCCAGGCTTCCCCCAGTAAGTCGAGCAATCCTGAAGAAGTTAATCAGCTGAAGCAGGAACTGGCTGAGCTGCAGCAGCAGCTAGACCAGCTGCGGCGAGATGATCGCTCCAGTTGAATAGCTGCTCGACCCCTTACCGCTCAGCGAAATTATTAGGCAGAGAGGGAGCGGTGCCTCAACTGTTGCTTCAACACCTGGCCTAAAATGACGATTCCCCGCTCAATCACCTCTAGGGGTTGGGAATAGCTCAGTCGCAGAGCTGGGTAGCCTTGCTTGTCGGCAAAAAAGGCAGACCCAGGCGCTACCAGCACTTTTTGCTCAGCGGCCTGTCGGCAAATCGCCTCTAAATCGATGCCATCAGGCAATTGAGTCCAGAGAAAGATGCCGCCCTGGGGCACTGTCCAGCTAACTTCTTCAGGGAAGTGGGTTTCCATCGCTTTTAGCATGATGTCTCGGTTTTGCTGGTTGCTGGTTCGTCTCAGGTTGAGGTGGCGGCGGTAATGGCCGGAGGTGAGGTACTCGCTAATAATGGCCTGGGAGACAATCGACACGTGCAGGTCGTGCAGCAGCTTGCGCTCTACCAGCGGCTGATAGAGGTCGCCAGTGATGATGGCGTAGCCTACTCGTAGGGCAGGCATCAGCGTTTTGGAGAAGGTGCCCACATAGATCACGCGATCGCACTGATCTAAAGCTTTAATCGGCGGCGGTGTGGGGCCATAGCTGAGCCATTCGTAGGCGTTGTCCTCCAAGATCAGGCAGTCATACTGCTCGGCCAGATCTAAAAGCTGGCGGCGATGGGCTAGATCTGTGGTGATGCCGGTTGGGTTGTGTTGGGTGCTAATGGTGTAAATCAGCCGAGGGCGATGGCTGGCTAGATACTGCTCTAGCAGCTCTAAATTCATGCCACTGGCGGTCATGGGAATGGCGATGATGCGGGCTCCGGCCTGCTGCAGCAAAGACAGGTAGCCGTAGAAGGTGGGCGACTCGACCACAACCCAGTCGCCGGGCTGAATCAGGTGTTGCGTAATCAGCGACAGGGCCTGCATGGAGCCGCTGGTGATCATCAGGTTCTCGGGTGTGGTGGCTAGACCTAGCTGGACGAGAAGCTGGGCGATTTGCGATCGCAGCTTCGGATCTCCCTGAGGCGGGTTTAGGCAAAAGAATTTGTCTGCTGACTCTTTGACAGCCCTACGGGCGATCCGCTGCAGGTCGTCCAGGTTAGTCGCAGAAGGCAGCCCCGAGCTGAACTGGATCACGCCTGGCATGGCTTTTGCCTGCAGCAGGTCGGCACTAGTGCCTAAAAAAGCCCTTTCGGCTGAGGGAATAATCACCTGTTGGTCAGGCGCAAAGGTCGAAGGCCGTTTGGGGCTGCGCTGCGCCGGTTGAGTAATAAAAAAACCAGCGCCCTGGCGAGCCTGAATCAAACCATCGGCTTCTAGCACGCTGTAGGCTTCTACCACCGTGAGCTTGTTGACGCTAGCGGCTTCAGCCATCTGCCGAATTGAAGGCAGGCGATCTCCAGGCTGCAGACCGCCCGAGCAAATCAGGTGGCTAATACTGTTGCGGAGCTGCAGGTAAACGGGTTCGGCCGACTGGCGATCAACGGCGACTTTCACAGGATCACCTCACGATGACAGTAAACGGAGAGAGCAGCAGAAGCTTGTGCTCACTTTAGACGACTTGCTACAGGGGGAGATGGTACAGTTTTCAACAGTTTGCCTGGTACAGATTACATTTTTGAAACTGTACTAGATGAATTGCGCTCTTTTGTACCTTCTCCAACTAGAGGCATTGGACCACAGTTGAGAAGTCCCCGTTGGAGTTCATCCCAATGAATGCCTTCAATGCCCGGCCCTTCCAGCCAAAGCCCCTGCCTATCCCTTTCAAGCATGAGGCAGCCCCCAAAAGCTCACTGTTTCAGCGCCTCTTAGAAAGTGTGCTAAATACCCTGTCTCCCCACGAACAGCCCCGGATTCGCTGCTACACCACACGCCAGGGACAGCCTGCCTGGTCAGTGTATGATCCGGTTGACCGCACTACCCACCAATTTGTCTCAGAAGAAGAAGTGCGAATCTGGCTGGAGCAGCGGTACTACCGGTAGCCATCGGTTTCAGCGATGGGTAAGCCTTTAAGTTGTCTATAGCGTTCCTGCCATCCTTGGGTGATGATCCTTAAACCAGGATCAGAGGCAAATTTGCTGCCGCTTCTCTGAGCGTTCCCCCGACCCACTTACAATCCCTCCAGACTTAGCGCATTGGTAATTGAAAAATGGCCCAGACCGTCGTTCAAGTTGATGCCTTTACCAACCAATTGTTTGCCGGTAATCCAGCGGCTGTCTGCGTCATGTCTCAGGCAGCAGATGCTGACTGGATGCAGGCCCTCGCAGCCGAGATGAACCTTTCTGAAACCGCCTTTTTGTACCCCGTTGAAGACGGCTTCCATCTGCGCTGGTTTACCCCTGCTGCTGAGGTTGATCTGTGCGGCCATGCCACTTTGGCCTCGGCCCACACCCTCTGGAGCGAGGGCCATCTGAAGCCTAACCAAGAAGCCCGTTTTCACACTCGCAGCGGCCTACTAACCGCTACCCTCAGCGATGACTGGATTACCCTAAACTTTCCTAGCAACCCCGTTCAACCTGCCGAACTGCCTCCGGCGCTACAGGCCGGACTGCGGCACCTGCCGGTGAAGTTTACCGGTAAGGACGCCAAGCACTACCTGGTCGAGCTAGAGTCGGAAGCGGCCGTACGAGAACTGGCTCCTGACTTTAGCCTGATTGCATCTCTGCCCATGCAAGGGGTAATTATCACCAGCCAGGCAGACGGATCTGAGTTTGACTTTGTCTCCCGCTTTTTTGCCCCGACCATCGGCATCAACGAAGATCCGGTGACGGGTGCGGCTCACTGTTCCCTAGCCCCCTACTGGCAGGAAAAGCTCGGCAAGTCGGCGTTTCTGGCTTATCAAGCCTCGGCCCGAGGCGGCGTGGTAAAGGTGCGCTGTGATTGCGATCGCGTTTTTCTTAGCGGCCAAGCCGTCACCGTCATGCGCGGAGAGTTGGTCGGATGATGAAATCTTGCTCAAGCTAGAACCAGCCAGAACAGCCCTATCAGCGCCAAACTCATGACGCCGATGAGGTGCTCCAACAGCTCCAGAGTGCGGGGCAGGAGCAGCGCCATCCGGCGGATCACCCCAAAATAAATGAGCCATCCCAACGCAATGATCGCCAGGGCTTTGGTGATCTTGGTCAGGGAATAGGCCTCGATATAGAAAGCATTTGCCGCTACCAGTGCTGCCCCAAGGAGCAGAATCGCAGGCCAGAACCCTGGGGCCATTTTCTGCTCAGAGGTCGGCTGATGGGGTAGAAAGATCACTCTGGCAAAGACAATGGCGCTGCCGATGGCGGCGGTATTCATACCTATGACCTGCCAGGAGAGCAGGTTTTCTAAGGTCAGGGCTTTGCTCGCAAAGCCCGTGAGGAGCGGCATACCTGCCAGGGATAGCCCCCCCGCCGTGATCGTCGCCCAGGCGGGGGTGGCCATAGGCTGCTGCCGCAGGTTGTCGAGGTTGCGGCTGGGCAGGCTACCGGCGGTTAAAAACAGGGCTGTCTTGGCTAAACCGTGGCCCAAGGCGTAGAAGCCTGCCACTGGGGGAGCCGCCAGCACAAACCCCACCTGGGAAATGGTGCTGAAGGCAAGGATGCGTTTGATATCCTTCTCAAACAGGGCAAAGGATATCCCTAGAAAGGCTGTACCCAGGCCAAACAGGCGAATGATGGGGTCAACACTGTCGAGCATCTGAGCACAACGCACCAGGGGAAAGATCCCTGCCTTGATGGCGACTCCCGACAGGATGGCTGACACCGGCACCTCCGCTTCGGAGTGGGTCAGGGGCAGCCATAGGCCCGAAATAAACACGCCTCCCTTGGTGAGCAGACCCAACAAAATCAACGCCTGGGCCTCTGGAGCAGCCTGGGCCAGCCCGCTGAAGGCAAAGGATTGGTTGGCCTCATACACCAGCACCGCCCCCACCAGATAGAACAGCATGACGGTATTGCTGACAAAGAGGTAACGCAGCCCCACCCAGATGGAGCGATTGGTGCGGGGGTAGGCAATCAGCAAAAAGACGGCAATGCTGATCACTTCCAGGGCCACATAGAGACTTACGAAGTCGGCGCAGAGAAAGGCGGAGTTAAGGCTGCCGTGGAGAATGTAGAGCTGGGCAAAGAAGAAGGCTGACCGCTGACCGCTCCAGCAATACAGAATTACGGCTGCCGTCACCAGCCCATTGGTGAGAATGAAGAACCCGCTCAGGGGGTCAGCCATGAGAGTAACGCCAAAGCTGTCTAGCAGCTCTAGCGAGAAGGGTGTCTGACGCAGGATGAGGGCGAGACCATAGGCGATCGATGCGATCGCAACCCCTATTCCCAGGCTCCGAGCCAGTCGGGGCAGCAAGTAAGCCATCAGTCCCGCCATTAGGGGCAGGACAAGCCAGACAATCGTTAAGGTCGTCATGGATGTAGTGCCTTGTCAGATTTGCAGAAGTGTCAAACCGAGAGATAGTGCGATAGGGCCAGCAGAAATTTCAGCTTGGGCCAAGCAGTCTCCCTAATTCATAGATTAATACAAATACATTTTTTGTGTAGCATAGCTTTTTAGCAATGGCTTACTCAAGCCTGCATCAGCTTCTCAGGATCAATAGCTTGGCTCAGTGTTTAAAGCAAAGCCGGTTGTCTGTTTCGTGTAGCATCGGTGCTTTGCCCTAAAGCGACAGCGGCACCTTACTTCGTCGCTCAGAGAACGTCGGCTGAGCGGAGCCAACGCTGGATTTCCTGGCCCCTCTGGGGAGGCAGCAGCCCCGCTCAAGAAACAGGTTAAATTCGCTCAGCCAACGCCGGATCTCTTAGACTTTGCGATCGCGTCTCAAATACCGCAGCACGTCCCCTGGATAGGGGTAGACCGCAAAACCATTTGAGGGAAGGTCGATCACCTGAGTCCACTCGAAGCGCTCGGCGTAGCCCAGCACATGGAGAGTGTCGATGGCGCTTTGAGTATCGGCTTCGGAGCCGACGAGGTATAGGCGCAAGCGTCTGCGCCCCGGCTGCACTGGCGGGTTGACCGGCGCAGGCGGCAGGGTCGCCTCCCCTAAAGGAGACGACAGGAAGTATTGAATTTGCAGCATTTTAAGGGGATTCCTTAACGCGGTGGATAGGAATCCCCGAAAAACGGGTCACGCCAGACATGAGCAAGCAGTAGGGCAGCCTAAAATTAAGGCAGCCCGTACAGCAGGTGGATCTGCTGTCGGGTCAGCTATCGGTGGGTGGGTCCAATCACCTTCCGGTAGCGTCAGACCAGGTTTTCGGGGAAAAACAAGCTGCACAGACACAGCTATGAGGATTGATAGTAGATCATCTGATCCTCAAAGACAAGTAAAAATTAATACATTCTCACCCTCTTATTTCGCCCGCTCATGCTTAACTACGGCCTCCCCGGCCATTTGGGTGTACTCACCCTTATCGACCTGGTAAAGCGCCAAGGTGCCGTCGTTAACGTGATACTGGTAGCTGCCGTTGATAGCGACATAGGTGCCCTGACTCTCCTGCACCTCCGTTAGGGCAAGAGATTCGCGGGTTTGCTTATTGGTGCTGAGGTAGCGTAGACCGTCAGCCGTCTCGCAGATGTAGACCAAAAAAGTCTTGGTTTCAAAGAAGGCGGCCTGCTTCTCTTGGCCACAGGTGGTCGGGCTGGCAGCGGCAGTATCGGGTAGGGCGCTGGCGGCGTTGCCCAGATTGATGAAGTCGCCCCGCACCCAGCCAGCGGCACTGGCCGCCGGGGAATTGACGTAATACCAGGTGTAGCCGCCTTCCCCCACGACCAACCGTAATAGCTGCACCTGTTCCCCAACAGTGCCCACCCCAAGGACATCGGCTTGGGTGGTGGGCTGCGATCGCAAGTTCACCTCGGCATCGGCCTCCTCACCCGTCAGCATTGCCGCCCGAGGTGGGTTGATGGGGGTGCCTTCGTCTGGCTGCAGAAGGGTTGCGGCTGAGACTTCTGTCTGAGTGGGGGTAGACGCCACAGGGGTTGCGATCGCTGCATCGGGCGACTGCGCTGTGCGGCTGCATCCCACCAGACTGGTGCTCAAAAGCAAAGTCAGACTAAGACAACTAATACTGATCTGCGGATGAACCATAGCCCAAACTAGACCTCCCTAACATGGCAGAATGCTACATCATGCTAGGCAATTCTTGACCGCTATTCACCTATTAAAAACTACAGGTTAAAAATTACGGGCCTATCGAGAAGTTGCCCCGGTGAGCAAGTTGCCTTCGGGGTCGATAAAGCCCCAGCGGTTGTCCATCTGCACTCGCGCATGGCCTTCTGAAAAGCGGCCCACATTGGTAAACTTGGGCGGAATAGCCCACTTCCCAGTTTTGTCGATAAAGCCGTAAAGCCCGTCGATCTGCACAGCCGCTAGCCCCTCAGAAAAGTCAGCCGCATAGTCAAACTGCGGGGGAATAACCACATTTCCAGCTGTATCCACATAGCCCCACTTGCCATCTAGCAGCGCCACCGCCAGCCCTTCCGAAAAATCGGCGGCAAAGTCGAGGGTAAAGTCAATAACCGTCTTGCCAGCAGCATCGATATAGCCAAATTTGTTGCCCTGCCGCACGCGGGCTAGCCCTTCTGAGAAATTAAAGGCTCCATCGTAGGCGGGTGCGATCGCAACTCTGCCCTCCCGGCTGAGATAGCCATACTGTCCATCCCCCCGGCTCTTGACCACAGCCAGCGACTCCGAAAAGCTCCAGCCATCCTGATATTGGGCCGGAATTGCCTGCCTGCCCGTCGGATCAACATAGCCATAAAGCCCGCCAGTTTTAACCATCGCCAGGCCGTTAGAAAAACTCTCCGCCAGGTCAAACTGAGGCTCAATCACCCATTCCCCAGCCCGGTTGATAAAGCCGTACTGATTACCTCTCTGCACAGCAGCCAACCCTTCCGAAAAAGGCTTAGCCTGTCGAAACTGCACCTCAATCGACCAGTCTCCAGCCCGATCGATATAGCCGTAGTACTCTCCCACCCGAGCTACCGCCAAATCCTCAGCAAAATCCGTGGCCACTGTCACGTTCTGATCCGCCACGCTGATGACCAGGCTGCCGTTGTGGTCAATATAGCCAACGGTCTCGCCTGCACGCACCATCGCCACCCCGCCCGAAAAGTCACTGGCGGCGTCAAACAACAAAGGACTGGTCATGAGGCTCAAATGCTGAAGGTTAGGCTCTATGAACTGTACCATTGACACCGCCTGGTCAGGATAACGCTCCGTCATCTCCAAACCACAGCCCGTTAAGCCCAAAAGCGGCAAGCCAACCCAAGCCCACAGCTGAGCCTTGCCCTGTTTTAACGTCAGCATCATAGAGCCCCGAAAGTTAAAAAGAAAGAACGAGCCCCCAGCCTGCTATTGCTTCAACATGACCCAATTCCAGCCAAAAGCAGCAAAAAGACAGGAAAGGTTTCGATTCTGTCCAAGATTGTTAGGTTAGCCCGCTAACCCTACTACCACTATGGTGAGGCTGAGCCCGGCTCTGCGTCGGTCAACCGGCAGAAATTAGCTCTTTCTGAAGACGCAATCCAAGGAGCCACAGGGACGCGGGGAAGGTGGGGAAAATCAAAGAAGTGACAGTAGTGAGTACACAGGGATACGCAAGCACAAGCTGCCCCCTACCCATCCACACCATTTACCCATCCACCCCTCTTCCCCCTCCGCTATATTGAGCGCAGTGGAGTTGCCTTGGAGGTTAACTCACCGTTGAAAGATGCCGAGGAGCCGTTGGCTCAGCTTGGGGCAGCGGCGGGCATGGAGGAGCAGCAGGCTCTCCAGTCGTCCGTGCCGCAGCAAGCTTATATTGTCGGGCCGCTTACAGTGGCGGGGGAGATTGTCTTGCCCGGTAAGCGCCGCAAGATAGACATTCCGGTGGCGCGCTTGCCGACTGGTACGCTGCTGTCTCTGCCGGTAACGGTGCTAAACGGCCGCAAACCTGGCCCTAAGCTATGGCTCAGTGCAGCTATTCATGGCGATGAACTCAATGGGGTAGAGATTATTCGCCGCCTGCTTAAATCGGTAAAGCCTACAGCTCTTTGTGGAAGCGTCATTGCAGTGCCGGTTGTCAACATTTTTGGCTTGCTAGAGCAGTCTCGCTATCTGCCCGATCGCCGCGACTTAAACCGCTCTTTTCCAGGGTCTATGCGCGGTTCTTTAGCAGCCCGTTTAGCGGCTCTGTTTATGCGGGAAGTGGTTAGCCAGTGTGACTACGGTATTGACCTGCACACTGCCGCTATTCACCGCATCAACCTGCCCCAGATTCGGGCCAATTTGCTCGACCCGCCCACCTATGCCTTTGCTCAAGCCTTTGGGGCACCGATCATGCTGCACGCTTCAGTTCGGGATGGGTCGTTGCGGCAGGCGGCGACCCGGCGCAACATTCCGACGCTGTTGTATGAGGCCGGTGAAGCGCTGCGTTTTAACGAAAGCGCTATTCAGATGGGGGTTGAGGGCATTAATCGAGTGATGACCTACCTGGGCATGTACGATACGCCGAACCTACCAGATCCTGTTATGCAGCTTGAGTCTCACCAGACAAAGTGGGTACGGGCCTCGCGAGGGGGCATTTGGCACCGTGAGGTTAGATTAGGCGAACCGGTCCAGAAACGGCAGCGAATGGGCTTTATTTCGGATACGTTTGGCGATCGTCTGGCCACAATTCATAGCCCGCTTGAGGGTCTGGTGATTGGGCACGGTCAAAATCCCCTGGTCAACCAGGGGGATGCGCTGGTTCATATTGCCTCTACAGACAAAAAGCCGTAGGGACGCAGTCATGAACGTCTCTACGGCAGTCATTATTCAAGCAATGTGAGGCGATGAATTAAAGGTAGATTCGGGAGTTAGATTTAGACGCCTGCCAAATCGTTGGCAGACTCACGCCCACCCGAGGGTTGAAGCGATTCGCCTTCGAGGAAGGAGCGCAGCATCCAGTTCATCTCTTCATGCTGCTCCATCAGGCCGGTCAGGAAGTCAGCGGTGCCTTCGTCATGGAACTCTTCAGAGCACTGGTCAACGTGCTGACGGAAGTTCCGAATAACTTGCTCGTGGTCAGAGGCAAGGCGCTCGACCATCAGATTACCGTTGGGCAGATCGCCGGGGTGCTCCTTCAAAGAGGCAGACTTCAGGAAGCTCTCTGCGGTTCCTAGAGGATAGCCGCCCAGCGCCCGAACCCGCTCTGCGATCGCATCAATGCTTTCAGTTAGCGCTTGATAATGCTCTTCTAGCAGTTGATGCAGGGTCCGAAACTGAGGACCTACCACATCCCAGTGGTATTTCTTGGTTTTGATCAGCAGCAGATAAGCATCAGCTAAGTCAGAATTCAATAGCTGAATTACACCGTTCCGCTGTTCTTCGGAGAGTCCAATATTGAGGGGGCGCATACTGTTTAGATTTCCTAAATCACCCTTCCCAGTTGAACAAAATAGAGGCTTTTTACCCATCCGTCCGATGATGGATTTCTGCTGTGATTTCGCCCACAGCAAGGATTCGATCGGCAGAGGTCGATTAACAACAGGGGTATGCAAAGGTATGTAAAAAGGCACAAAGACGAGTGAGCAGAACCGGAATGTTCCTCTGGTTAGATGGCAATTTGCTACTAATGCATTTGACTGAACTAGAACGCTTAGTCTTACTATCTATAACCCGTAAGGCTAAGGCTGAAGGCTGAGTTTCGTCAACGCCTACAAATCCAAAATCCATCTAATCAACTTAGCTGCTAAAGATTAGTACCTGAGAATTGGCTAGGGAGACAAAGGAAAAGAAGTTATCATCTGCAATCAATATGGCCTCATCCCAACCCTTGACGGGCATAGAGCTAGTGGACTGCGCCAAGTCAAACGCTGAACACGGACTTGCGATCGCATCCCACCAGTGCGGCTTTGGTACCGATACCAACCGGTTTTTAGACGCGCTTAGAACCGCTTGCAGCGGTCTCGGCATTAAAGTTCAGTCGCTGGAAGATTTAATCACTGAGCAACAGCGTGTAATATCCTCAGGCGGCATTGAAATTGCGCCTGATTCTAAGTCTGAGCTTTAACCCCAGTTCAGCTAGATCGGCTTACAAGCATTTGCTGATGCTTTGTTTAATTAGCTTGTTTTGAAATTATTTATTTAGTGAGGAAAACTGTTATGCCCCAACAATCCAACTTTGAACAGATTCAGTCTAAGTCCGTCATGGATCTCTTCAAGCACTACAGCGATTTAGGCACCGATGACAAGCTAGCGCTGCTCTACTATATCTACGAGAAAATGGGCGGCTCTGTCACCCCAGCCGCCCCCGAAGCAACCGATCTCAATCTAGCTGAGCCCCTGATCGAAGAACTGTACGGCCAGTCTCAAGAAGACCAGCTCAACACTATGCGAGCTATTGCCAACGGAGCCGACACCCCCCAATCTCACACCTATGGTGGCCTGTCTCCCAATAACCAGCTATTGGTCTGGTACGTCTGGGCAGAAGAAATGGGCAAGCGAGTTGTAGATATGCCTGGCGACTATGCCCCTAGTGATGCAGTTCAGCAGGTGCTAAAGCAGATCGAAGGCTTAGAGTTTCAGGAGCAGATTTCGTTCCTGCGGGAAGCAGCCAGCCGCATGGGCTATAGCCAGGTTAAGCCAACCCCAACCCAAGCAGAAACAGGCGTCACGCCTAGCCTCTAGCGGGTAGGGAGCGTCTCTTCCTCCACTGCCATTGGTTGCCTTTTTAAGGCAGCAGCGCTCCAGTATAGAGGCGTTCCTAAGGGGCGCTTCTACGCTGGGGCGCTACGTGTGGAAGTGCCCTACTCTAGCAGACAGGGCTGACGGATGAGTACGGCAAGGGGATGAGCTGAAGTGGAGTTAAAGACAGAGGCAAAACCCTAAAGGATTGGTACTGCCGGAAGATGCCAAAACAAGCTTGCATCAGCCATTCTACAGGGGTGCTAACCGATGAGGATTCTGCTTCGAAATGTTCCTAGCTCAAATCGTTTTGCCATTAGATTTCAGCAATTCTTTCAGTATTTAAGCTAATCTACTCCGTTCATTAGCAGAGCTTAGGGGTAAAGCTTAGGATCTGAAGATTAGCCATTCTGAGTGTGTTCCTCATTGCTTCTGTAGGGCCGAACCCATGACTTATCCACGCATTCTACTTCTGGAGGATATTGCTTTTGATCGAGAAATGATTCGTTCTACTCTGGTGGGAGCAGGAATTGCTGGGCAGTTTTACTGCGTAGAAACCCGAGAAACGTTTCTGTCAGTTTTGAGAAATACTGAAATCGATCTAATTCTGGCTGACTATTCACTGCCTTACTTTGACGGTCTTTCCGCTCTAGAGATTATCCGCAGCCAATATCCAGATATTCCCTTCATTCTGGTGACAGGTGTTTTGGGCGAAGAGCTAGCCATCGAAACTCTGAAGCAGGGCGCAACAGACTACGTCCTAAAACAGCGGTTGGATCGCCTCATCTTGGCTGTTAAACGAGCTTTGCGAGAGCGGCAGGAGCGGCAAGCCCGACTGCGAGCAGAATCAGCCCTAAAGGCCAGCGAAGATCGCTTTAGGGTGTCGGTAGAAACGATGCTAGACTGCTTTGGCATCTATGCTGCGGTGCGCAATAGCAGTGGTAAGATTGTCGATTTTCGCATTGAGTATGTCAATCGCGCCGCTATTCAGCAGTTTGCAGCAGCAGGCAGGGTTGAAGCTGGCCAGCTGCTCTGTGAGCACTTTCCCATTCATACCAAAACCGGACTGCTAGAAGCCTATTGCCGAGTTGTCGAAACTGGGGTGCCGCTGGTCAAGGAGTCTCTGCTGTATGAGGGCTACGGAGCGCAGGCTCAACTGGCGCTAGCCCTGGATGTGCGAGCAGCTAAATTTGGCGATGGCGTGGTCGTCACCTGGCGCGACATTACGGCCCGTAAAAAAGCCGAGCAGGAACGAGAGGAACTATTGGCACGGGAACAAGCGGCTAGGGAGCAGGCGGAAACAGCCAACCGAGTTAAAGATGAGTTTTTGGCGACCCTCTCCCACGAGCTGCGGACGCCGCTTAACGCGATGCAGGGCTGGGTGCAGCTGCTGCATCGGCGGAAATTGAATGACAAGATGACGCAACAGGCCTTTCAAACCGTTCAACGCAACTTAGATGCCCTAAAACGGCTGATTGAAGATGTTTTGGATGTGTCTCGCATTGTGCGAGGTGAACTACGGCTCAATGTTGAACCTGTAGACGTTAGGTCTGTAGTGCTCTCGGCCATTGAGGTCATGCTGCCCGCTGTGCAGGCAAAGAATATCTTTTTAGTGACTGATTTCTCTCCGCAGGTCGGACTGGTGATGGGCGATCGCAACCGCCTGCAGCAGGTAGTCTGGAATCTGCTGTCTAATGCTGTGAAATTTACGCCTCATGGGGGCCGAATTGATGTTCGGCTCAACCGAATCAACGGCCATATTGACATTGAAGTGCAAGACAACGGCAGAGGCATTGAATCTGCCCTTCTGCCCCATCTGTTTGAGCGGTTTTACCAAGGAGATAGCTCCCCCACGCGTAACTACACTGGGCTGGGTTTAGGGCTAGCCATTGTGCGTCACCTAGTCGAGCTTCACGGCGGCAGTATTCGAGCCGAGAGCCCGGGTCCGGGGCAGGGGTCTACTTTTAGCGTGTTTTTGCCTCAACTGGTGGTGAGTAATGATACGTCTGAGATTTCCTTGCCCAGCCAAACGCCTGATCGCCCAGAGAAGCAACCTGAACTAGATGAGGTGCGGGTACTGCTGGTAGAAGCGGAAGACGAGTCCCGCGATCTCTATACCGCCATGTTGGCTGGAACTGGAGCTATGGTCAATGCCGTTAGTTCTATGGAGGAGGCCATGGCTCTGCTGCAGACTTTTCAGCCCCATGTGCTGGTCAGCGATCTAGCGTTGCCCGATGGCGATGGCTTGACGTTGATTCAACAGGTGCGGGCGCTAGATGGCAGGCTCAAAGAACCGCTACCTGCGATCGCACTTACCCCATCGACCCAGCCCGAAACCCAGCTTCAGGCCCTCGAATCGGGCTACCAAATGCATTTGCAAAAACCTGTAGAGATGCGTCAGTTGGCTAGCGCGGTCGCCCATCTTACAGAGACCCGCTAACCCTCGTTGGCCAAGCGGTATAGCTCTAGAGTAAAGGTTGCAAGGCCACTTAGGGTCGCCCTATCATGCGATAAATGCTGAGGGCAGTTGCAAAAAATTAGGCTGGCTCCAATCCTCATAGGTCTAGTCAACTCCTGAGTAGCCTCAGTTTGTAGGATCTGATTGCTTACGCGCTAAGCCTGTTGCAAACGATAGGCCCGGGCACAGCAGACAGGAACTGAGACTGACGTCGTTGCTGCAAATTGGGATAAGAACTATGCAGTCTTTTTCGAGTCGTAGGGCTATTACATCTGAAGCCACATGGGATGAGGCCAGAGGTGCGATCGCACCTTTTCCCGGCTTAGCGGGCCTGCAAACCCAGAGCTTTTTAATCTTGACTAACCGGAGCTGGGAGACTTTACATGGCCCAATGGGGTGCCTCCCCTTCAAAATCTTCGGCTGGAACCCTCAAGCCCAAGACTTTACCCTATGCCTATTTGATGCTAGCTTTAGCGACCTGGAAAACTACGCCGAATTCGACTCGGTAAGTAACGAGTTGATGCTTTACCAGAGCCACCCCGAAGCACAAATCTGCTACATCTACCAGCCCTACCTTGAAGATACCAACTCTACATATCCCACTCAATATGAACTGCGGGTTCTGATTTCGGCCGATGGCGAAAACTGGGAGGTCGTAGCAGAGGGCGAGTACCGTTAACCCCACGTTAGCAAGCTTGCCTACAGGTCTGCCTATCAGCAGCAATCTATCTTCAGGTAGACGCTTGAGCAGTAAGCGACTGCAACAATAAATCTGCTAACTCCATGACGCAATTTCGCGTTATTGTCTACCTCTCGGGACCGGTTAAGGCCGGTCTTTTTATTGGCTTTTCTTAGTATAAAGCAGGCTGACAAATCAGAATAGGGCAACCAAGCAAGCATGTCAACCTTGGCCCTACCCCTTAAGAACGAAGGTTTCCTTCCCTAGAACGAGGTTTCTAGCCCCTGCCATTGGCTATTACAGATAAACGCGAACCTGCTAGGAAGTTAACTAAGGCAACGCAGGTTAGCATAGCCCTTAAGCAGGAGAGAAATTTCATGCAAGTTCCATTGGAGGTTACGTACCGCAATCTAGACAAAACCTCAGCCCTGGAAACGTTGATTCAGGAAAAGGTGGCCAAGCTAGAAGAGGTATGTGACCACATCAGCAGCTGTCGGGTCGCTGTCGAAAAAGTTCATGACCACCCTGATCACGGCTCTCCCTTCCGGGTACGAGTTGATCTGACCGTCCCCCCCGGACACGAACTGGCAGTTGCTAAAAATCCTGCCGAAAGCACTCAGCACATCCCGCTAGAATCTGTTGTTCGTAGCGCCTTTGATGCAGCTCGGAAGCAGTTGGTTAAGCTAGTCGATCGTCAGCAAAACCGGACTAAAAGCCACCCCGATCAGGAGATGGGAGCCATTGTTACCCAGCTCTTCCCTGAGGAAGGCTATGGCTTTCTCAGAGATTTGGATGGCCAGGAGATCTACTTTCACCGCAACAGTGTACTCAACAACGACTTTGACCGCTTAACGCTAGGAACAGGAGTCCACTGCTTTGTGCAAGAAGGCGAGGAAGGCCCTCAAGCCAGCACCGTACAGATTGTTAGCAAGCCAGGAGCCAACGCAGAAAAGTCAGAAGGCGCACCCATTGATCTGCCTGCCGGTTGGCAATCTTAAAGCTTTTGAGCGATATCGCTCAAACCATCTGGTCGTTACTGTATATAAGACTTGCCCCGATACAGGAGGCTTGACAGGAGGTATTTATGACCAATCAAAACAGCTCAGACAACAATAACTCCGGCAACCAGGAGATCCGGCAACCCCTGACTCCTGAAGCGGTAGATCCAAAGCAAAAGGCCGAGCACCGCGAGGCGCTGCGCCAAAATCCCAGGATGACAGTCAACCCGGGAGATCGCATTGACGACTCTAAATCTTTAGAGGAGAAATCTCAACAGGTTGCTGTTGATGCCCCCGACATCACGGGCGACCATATCGTTGTGCCCACCTACTTCGTAGTAGATGAACCCGACGGCAGCCAAAAGGCGCTCCACCACGTCAAGGATGCGGATGAGATTTCCGACGTCATTCGTCAGGCTCGCACCGATGAAAATGGCGAGCGTACCTGGTGGTAGGGTATTGACTTTCTCAGGGGCTGCCGTTGGGCGGTCCCTAGCATAAGCGTTGCAGGAATTTTTTGGCTAGAAGCCAGAGTTGATCCAGCAACGCTTCTTTTTGGCTCGTTTTTGTCACTGACTTGGTTACTAAATCGTTATAGAAGGTTTGACTACAGATGATCCTTAGTAGAGGCGCAGAGACTTGCACCCAGTGCTAGATCTGTAACTGCGGTTGAGTTAGCTAGGAGAATTGGTACAAGCCAAGTGATTAAACAGAAAAAAGGGATGAAACTGATTCATCCCTTCTTGGAATTGAGTGCGATTATATAGAATACGCTTTGGCTTTAGCCGTTGTTTAGAACAGGCCCAGCCAATGGAAGAAGCCTTGACCAGTGGTTGCTTCAATCAGCAGAGCGCCGAGGAAGCCCAGCATAGCTAGACGGCCATTCCATAGTTCAGCGGAGGGGTTGGAGCCAAATTCAAATTTGGTGCCAAACTCGCCGTACTTGCGTTGAAATTGATTTTCGTAACCGGTATCGGGGTTAGGATTGCTAGTCATAATCTGTTCTCCTGAGGGTGGTATAGGGGCAGAGCAGGCAGATTAGAAAAATTGTCGCTCGCCAGAAGACAACGTTTTGTGTTGTTGTTAAGCAATGTAACAGCTGTGAACTCGATTACGCTCTCTCAAGAGAAAGGTATTGACTTAAATGAGTCCCCCCCCTGCGGCAGGGTGTAAATTGCCCCTATTGAAAAAAGCTTAAGACCCGATCGAGGGAGGTTAGTCTGGGGCTGATCAGGCACTATTGTCACATGGGTGCCACAAGCTTGTTATGCCTTAGCAACATGGCTATGGCAGTATGGTCTTTCAATCGGGCAATGCAACCACAAAGTCGAGTTTTAACGCTCCTGAGAAATACCTCAGGGCTAGCAAAATCGGTGGTTTTGTCGGTTTTTCGGCACAAAGGTCCAATGTTCGGTTGTTTGGGGGGGCTTTCCCCACAGGCTTTTTAGCCGCAGGCGAGACAATATAGGAGTTGGTTCAGCCAACAGTGTCCCGTCATTTTCCCTGAGAATACTGGCGGCAGCCTATTTCAGCCGTTCGATGAGTAGATTGCAGGGTTTGCGCTTGTAGCACTTTACGCAACTTTAAGGTTGCTATAGTATAGGAAGGATAAACTCATAACGGTTTTGATTAAGGCTCTGATTCTCGGAGTTGCTTGTAGTGTTTTTGTTTGAGGTCTAGCGAGCTGAAACTTTAGGGATGGGCGTTGCCGTCCTTATCCCCAAGATGTATCAGCGAAACCCGGTTGACCAGTGCAGTCTTTGTTCGTGTTGGGACAGCCCTCAGTGTCAACCTCAGGCCATTCAGAACTTTTGATTTTTACTTACCAAGTATTTGAATCATCAGTAGACTGGAGCATCTCCTTTCTCAGTTTTCTATTCAGTCAGTTTTGGGGCGTTATCAGCATTGTCAGTGGAGGCGAGTGAGTCCATGCCTAAAACCAAATCCCGTATCTCTAAAAGCCAACCTCTCTACACAGCAGATGCTGTGCGGACCTATCTACATGAGATAGGGCGGGTGCCTTTGCTGACCCATGAGCAAGAGATTATCTTGGGTAAGCAGGTCATGCAGATGATGACGCTGCTCGAAGCGCAGGAGCAGCTCGTCGATCAACTGGGTGAGGCACCAACTCAAGAGCAGTGGGCCGAAGCCGTTAAGCTTAGTGTCGAGGATCTCGATAAGCAGATCCGCCAGGGCCAGCGGGCCAAGCGCAAGATGATTGAGGCCAACCTGCGACTGGTCGTTGCGATCGCAAAGAAATACCAGAAGCGCAACCTGGAGTTCCTGGATCTAATCCAGGAGGGCACGCTGGGCCTAGAGCGCGGCGTCGAGAAGTTTGACCCAACCAAGGGCTACAAGTTCTCAACCTACGCTTACTGGTGGATTCGTCAGGCCATTACCCGTGCGATCGCCCAACAGGCCCGCACCATCCGCCTGCCTATCCACATCACCGAAAAGCTCAACAAGATCAAGCGGGTGCAGCGCGAGCTGTCTCAGAAGCTAGGTCGGGCTCCTACCGCCAACGAGATTGGTGATGAGCTAGAGCTAGAGCCCAAGCAGATCCGTGAGTTCTTGGTGCTGTCTCGCCAGCCCATCTCTCTAGATGTTCGCATTGGCGACAACCAAGATACTGAGCTGCAGGAGCTGTTAGAAGACGAGGGCATCTCTCCCGAGACCTTCACAGCCCAGGAATCGCTCAAGCAAGACCTGAGAACCTTGCTGGCTGAGCTAACCCCGCAGCAGCAGGAAGTCATTACCCTGCGCTACGGTCTAGAAGACGGTAACGAGCTGTCTCTAGCCAAGGTTGGCAACCGCATGAACATCAGTCGTGAGCGAGTTCGCCAGCTTGAGCAGCAGGCCCTCAAGCACCTGCGCCGCCGCAAGTCTTCCATGCATGGATACTTGGCGAGCTAGTAGTTGGTTAGCTGTCCTCACTAGGGGCAGCATTCATTTGAAATCTGTGAAAAGGAGAGGTCAAACGACCTCTCCTTTTTTTTGGTTTAGGAATCTTCTTTACCCAGAGCACCTGGGGCACCGGCTAGAGTGCGCTTGGGTGAACAGGTCAAAACCATAATCACCAGCGTCAGGATGTAGGGGGCAGCGTTGAACAGGTAGTAGTAGGAGTCAATTCCTATCGATTGAAAGGCGGGGCCCAGCGCTTGAGCGCCGCCAAACAGCAGCGAGGCCCAGAGGCACTGGGTGGGATTCCAACGGGCAAAGATCACCAATGCCACCGCCATCAGCCCTTGGCCGCTAGAGATTCGCTCTGTCCAAACGCCAGGGTAGTACAGCGACAGGCAGGCTCCGCCAATGCCTGACAAAAAGCTGCCCGCCATTACACTCAGCATTCGCACTTTGAAAATCGAGATGCCCATCGCCTTGGCAGCTTCTGGGCTATCTCCTACAGCCCGTACATAAAGCCCCCAGCGGGTCGAGCGGAAAAACCAGTTCATCAGGGGCACCACGGCTACTCCCAGCAAAAACAGCGGGCTAATCTGCAGAGCCGACCGCACCGGCGCTAGGCTGCTCCAAGCTCCCAGGTTAAATGTCATGAGTTGGGGAGCCTGAGGTTGAATGAAAGGCTTACCCAGGAAAAAAGCCAAGCCGCTGCCAAAGATGATCATGGCAATGCCTACCGCCACATCATTAACGCGGGGTTGCTGCGAGAGCCAGCCAAAAATGGCCCCCATTGCCATGCCAGCGATGCCTGCCACCAGCACCCCCAGCCAGGGGGCCAAGACTGGTCCGGCCCAGCCTTGAGTCAGGAAAGACACGCCGTAGGCGCTCATCGCCCCCATCAGCAGCGTGCCCTCTAGGCCCAGGTTGATCTTGCCGCTTTTTTCGGTCAGGCACTCGCCCAGGCTCACAAAGAGAAACGGGGCGCTGCCTCGCAGGGTGCCTGCCAAGATCCCCAGGGGAACGCCCCACCAGCCAAGTGCTTCTGCTGCCATAGTTAAACCGAGTACAGGGTGTTGTTGAAACGCGGAGCTGTTTGTCTATGCTGGTGACTCACCACTAAGCGGCAGCGGTACCTTTGGGCCGCACAATGGTTTGCTCTTGGAAAAATGCGAACCGCCCGTAGAGAGAATCGCTAAAGAGAACGCACAAGAAAACAATTCCCTGAAAGACCAGTACGGTTGCATCGGGCAGCCCGTGCGATCGCTGCAGAATGCCGCCGCTAGCCAAAATGCCGCCCAGCATTACCGCCACCAGCACTGTTGCCAGGGGGTTATGCCGCGACACAAAGGCCACCAAAATGCCTGAGTAGCCGTAGTTAGACACAATTGATTCGTTAATGCGTCGCTGCACAGCCGCAATCTCGACCATTCCAGCCAACCCAGCGCAGGAGCCCGCTAAAAAACAGATGGCTAGGGTCAGCCTGCCGACGGGTAGACCGGCAATGCGAGCAGCGCGAATGTTGCCCCCAGCAGTGCGAGCGGCAAAGCCAAAAGTGGTGCGCTGAATCAGCAGGTAGGCAATGATACAGGCCACCAGACCGTAAAGCAGGCCGAAGTGGACGCGGGTGGTGGGCAGGGTACCTAGCCAGTTGGCCTGAGCCAGCTCGAAGCTAGAGGGCTTGGTGACAAAGTTGGGATCGCGCAGGGGGCCTTCGACTAGGTGGTTCATGAATGCGATCGCAATGTAGTTCAGCAGCAGGCTGCTGATCGTCTCATTGACACCCCGATAATACCGCAGCGCCCCGGCCAGCATAATCCACAGCCCCCCAGCCACAATGCCGCCCAGGGCCATTGCGATCTGCACCAGCAGCGGCGGCAGAGCAGTATTAACCGCCAGACCGACCACCAGCGCCGCTAGGCCGCCCATGACCAGCGCTCCCTCATTGCCGATGATCACCAGGCCTAGGCGGGCAGGTAAAGCTGTGCAGAGCGCTGTCAGCATTAGTGGCGCAGCGCGTATCAGCGTATTTTGCCAGGCGCTCCAGCTACCAAAGGCCGCTCGGTAGATAGAGCCGTAGACGCCAAAGGGATTGGCCCCTGCGATCGCACAAAATATACCGAAAATTAGCAGCGCTGCCAGAATGGCCGCGATCGGGATCACCACTGCCTCCGCAGACCGCCGCCAGGGTTGAGATATCAGCATGGGTTCAGCCAATAAGGAAAACAGGCAAAAAGGAAGCCCCTGTCGAGACGAAGCCTAGCCCCACGCCGACAGGGACAGCCAGCTTAGCTACTGATAGACCCTCTCACGCCTTCAATTAGATAGTCCATCTTCTCTAGCTCAATGTCGGTCTGCTTATAGTCTTGACCAGCGGGCAATATTTCTTTGCCATCATTGCTCTTAAGCGGCCCAGCGTAGATGACCGGATCGCCACTCTTCAGTTCGGCTAAGGCAGCGTCTGCAGCGCTTCTAGCATCGGCGCTGACAGCCTCACCGTAGGGCGACATCTTACAGAAGTTTTCGGCCATACCGCCCCGCAGGACATTGTCAATGTCGCCATTCATCAGGGTCTTGCCTTCAGTGAACTGTTGACCTAGCTGGGTATAGATACTAGACCAGTCCCACTCAGCCCCAGTCAGATAGCCCTTGGGAGCTAGATTGCTCTGATTTGCGTGGTAGCCAGTGGAGAAAATACCTCGGCGCTCTGCCGTTTCGATCACGACTTTGGGGCTGTCGACGTGAGAGGTGACCACATCGATGCCTTGGTCGGCCATGCTGTTGGTCGCTTCGGCCTCTCTTACTGGCAGCGCCCAATCGCCGGTAAAGATCACCTGCGTAGTCGCTTCCGGGTTAACCGACTTGGCTCCCAGAGTATAGGCATTAATGTTGCGAAGCACCTGCGGGATAGGCTTAGCCGCCACAAAGCCGAGTCGGCCTGTCTTGCTGGTGCTGCCTGCGATGATACCAGCAATGTATTGCGCCTCGTCAATGTAGCCAAAGTAGCTACCGACGTTTTCGGGCATGCCGTCTTCATAGAGGCCGCCCGCATGGAAAAACTGCACGTCAGGAAACTCCTGGGCTAGCTCCAAAATGTAGGGATCGAAATAGCCAAAGGAAGTAGGGAAAAGCACCTTGGCCCCATCAATTTCGATCATGTTCCGCATGGTTTCAGCCACGGCGGTCGTTTCAGGAACGCTGGCCTCTTCCACAATTCGGATGCCGGGCACATTGGCAGCCATTGCCGCCGCTCCCTCAGCATGCGCCTGGTTGTAGCCGTAGTCATCCTTTGGGCCAACATAAATAAAGCCCACAACCAGGTCTTCGGCGCTACCGCCAGCAGTTCCAGCGCCGCCAGACTGGCTGGCACAACCAGTGTTCAGCTTGGCCGTCAGGCCAAAGGCCGTCGTTGCCAACAGTCCCCGAACGACCTGACGGCGGGACAAATGAAATGGCCTTTTCCGATTGCTCATGTTCAAACAGGCTCCTAATTTAAGGATGGATGATTGGGGAGGGAAGACAAGGCCCCTTGGGGCTAAAGACTGCGTTAGAGGAGCGAAGCAGAACGGCAGCTATCACCGTCAGATCTATAGCTCTCACTGCTGCTTACATTTTATGAATAGCTGACGATATCGCTCCCATAGGTAGATGACAACCTACTCTACTCGTCCTTCTAAGGATCTGGGAAAATTGCGCTGACATTTTGTATCAGAGTTAGCGGTTTTCAGGTTCTCGCTAAAATATCTCCACGACAAACAGCGTTACACTAACCTCTGAGCTACTTTACTCAACAGCCATCGGACAAAATTCATGGGGACTTCGACGGGCCAACCTTCCCGCCAAAGCTTAGAAACGCGGGTGCTGGAGTTGCGATCGCAGCTGCAAAAAGCCAGTTACGCCTACTATGCCCTCGACGATCCCATCCTGCCCGATGAGGTTTATGACCGGCTGTATCGGGAACTGCAGGATCTAGAGGCGGCCCACCCGGAACTGGTAGCCCCTGATAGCCCAACCCAGCGTGTTGGCGAAAAACCCGCGACCCAGTTCACCTCTGTCCGCCACAATATTCCCCTCTACAGCCTGGAAAATGCATTTGACCTGGCCGAATTTCAGGTCTGGGAAGACCGCTGGCGGCGACTAGAGCCCCAAGCCGGGGAAGTTGGCTACGTGGCGGAGCTAAAGATCGACGGCTCAGCCCTAGCCCTAACCTACGAAAACGGCCTGCTAGTGCGGGGCGCAACCCGAGGAGACGGAGTAGAAGGAGAAGACATCACTCAAAACGTGAAGACCATTCGCTCTATTCCCCTGCGGCTGGCCCTGGAAAATCCGCCTCCCGTCGTTGAGGTACGCGGAGAAGCCTTTCTCCCCCTCAATGTCTTCGAGCAGATCAATGAGGAACGTCAGGCCAAGGGAGAAGCCCGCTTCGCTAACCCCCGCAACGCCGCCGCAGGCACCCTGCGCCAGCTAGATTCTCGCAAGGTAGCGGAGCGTAAGCTAGATTTTTTTGCTTACACGCTGCAGGTGCCAGAGGGGAAAGAGGCAGGAGGACAAGGAGGCAAGGGGGCAGGAGGGCAGAAAGAGACTAAAGCTGTTCCTGAATCCCCCGCTTCCCCACTTCTCTGCCCCGCTGCATCTCAATGGCAGGCCCTTCAACAACTTCAAGAAATGGGCTTTAAGGTCAACCCCAACTGCACGCTGTGTGGATCTGCCCAGGAAGTAGGCGAGTTTTACGATCGTTGGGACACTGAGCGACTGCAGCTGCCCTACATGACTGATGGGGTGGTGGTCAAACTGAATGACTTTGACCTGCAGCGGCGGTTGGGCTTTACCCAAAAGTTTCCTCGCTGGGCTGTGGCCTTGAAATATCCGGCGGAGGAAGTGCCGACGGTGCTGGAGCAGGTCAGCTTTCAGGTGGGGCGCACTGGGGCAGTGACCCCGGTGGCCGAGCTACGCCCGGTGCAGGTGGCAGGCACGACGGTGGCGCGGGCGACGCTGCACAATGCTGACCGGATGACTGAACTGGATATCCATGCTGGCGACACGGTGATTATTCGTAAGGCCGGGGAGATCATTCCAGAGGTGGTGCGGGTGCTGACTGAGCTGAGGCCAGCCGAGGCAGCGCTGGCGCACATGCCTAGCCACTGCCCCGAGTGTAGCCAGCCCCTGGTAAAGCCAGAAGATGAGGCGGTCACCCGCTGCATTAACAGTTCTTGTCCGGCGATTGTGCAAGGGGCGATTATTCACTGGGCCAGCCGCAATGCCCTGGATATTGCTGGGCTAGGAGAGAAGTGGATCGTGCAGCTGGTCGAGCGGGGTCTGGTGCACTCGGTTGCCGATCTCTACGACCTGACGGTAGACACGCTGCTGCCATTAGAGCGCATGGGCCAGCAGCTAGCCCAGAAGCTAATAGATGCGATCGCAACCTCCAAATCTAAGCCCTGGTCCCGTGTGCTCTACGGCCTGGGCATTCGCCATGTCGGCAGCGTCAATGCCCAAACTTTGGCAGAGAATTTTTTGACGGTGGATGAGTTGGCGGCGGCTGAACCAGCTGCGATCGCAGCCGTATTCGGCATTGGCCCTGAGATCGCTCGCTCCGTGTATACCTGGTTTCAGCTGCCCGCCAACCAAACGCTAATCAAACGGCTCCAGGCTGAGGGGCTACAGCTAGCAGCAGATGCAGATGCGATCGCCCAACGCCAATCGGCTCCCCGCCCCTTAGCCGGAAAAACCTTTGTGCTAACCGGCACCCTGCCAACCCTCTCACGCAATGAAGCCCAGGCCTTGATTGAGCAGGCGGGCGGCAAAGTGACGGGTTCAGTCAGCAAGAAAACAAGCTATGTTGTGGCCGGAGAAGAGGCGGGCTCTAAGCTCACTAAAGCCCAAACTCTGGGCATTTCTATCTTGTCCGAAGCTGACCTACTCGCCCTATTAGAGTCTTAAGCGCTGCTGTAAGAATTTCCTAGGCTAATTCTCCAAAATATCGCCGTACTGCTGACGGTATCGGGCTAGCTCTGCTTCTAGCGCTGCGATTCGCTTTCGTTCTGCTTCTAGTTGAGCGGTTGACTCCGCTAGGGCTGTGGCCATTTCATCAGGGATGAGGAGCTTTTCGCCAGTATCGAGGCGGTAAAAGCTGATGAGTTCTCCTTCTACCGCCAAGCGAAGTTTTAGAGGCTGGCTGATTTGGTCAGCAATGGGGAGGTACTCATTGCCCTGGAGCCGGTAGCCCCTAAGCTGCTCCGGGATCCACTCCCCCTTGGGATCAAACAGCCAATATTCCTCGACATCGAGCTGTTGATACAGCGTTTTTTTAAAGGATTGGTCTTGCTCTTGGGTAGCTTTAGAAGTCATCTCAAAGATGACGGCTGGGGTTTTGCCTTCCTCCCAGATTTTGTAGTTGTCACGGCCTCCGGGCTGTACGTCGAAGATTACCATGACGTCGGGAGCTACCCTCAGCTTAGGAAAACCCTGAGCATAGTAGAGAAACTGATTGCTGAGAACGGTAGCCTGTTGACCTGTGAGATACCGCCGCAACACCTCTAGGGTTATCAGCATGGCATAGAGATGGCCAAAGGTTTCTGCCACAGGTTCACCGTCGGTAGACGGATAAGTTTGAATAGTGAACTGGGGAGATACAGCCGTCATGGTCGTTGCTCCTGGGCATACCTTCAGTTTAAAGAATCAGCCAGCCCACGTAGAACTGCTGAACGGCCTACCCCAGCTGAACGACAGCCAGGCGGGAGGTCATAAATCGATTCATCCAGCTGAGCAGGTAGTCGCGGTTCGCCTGCTGCTCAGCGGCATTTTGCGTGTCTGCCGGGTGGGGCATGAGCCCTAGAATCGCGGCTGTGGTCACACAAAACATTGACTTTTGAAAGCTCTGGCAAATCTGCACCCGAATATCATCTTCACCCCGCAGGCTCTGGCGGTAGAAGTCGTGCAGATACTCTGGCAAAAAGTGCCGCATGTCCTGCATTAACAAGGTCGGTGGAATGCCCGCCCCGCCAATGGGCACTGGATCAGCGTAGAGCGCTCCGTACTCAAAGCGGTTCTGTTCCTCGGGAATTTGCCCTGCCTGAGCATTGTAGGAAACCGTTCCCAGAAAAGGGGTGCCCCGGAAGAAAACGGCTTCTACGTAGGGTACGGCGGTATCCATCAGGAAGGTCAAGCCAGCTGACTCAGGCAACAGGTCATAAACCTGGCCATCAATCGTCACCGAATAGGTAATGGGGTTGGCGGCAGCTGCAACTAGCCCAGCCTTAACATGGTTTACTACGTCGGGAATGGTACGAACTTCGCCCCGGTCATAGCGATCGGACAGTTCTATAAACATATCGCTCATCACCCGCCAAAACTGGCCCAAAGCGCTGGTATAGGCCAGCATTCGCACCTGCTCAGGTAGGAAATCGGGGCACAGCTTGTGTAGCAGCCGAATCGGCGGGTTGTGCTTGGTCTTGGCCTGCACAGCAGCCTCGCAGCGCTGGGCAAAGTCAGGCGAGTCAAGATAGTTGTCAAGGCCACCGCCGCCGTGCCATAGCATTGTCCGCATACAGTATTCGGCGTACTCGTAATTGATGCGATCATGCCACCAGAACTTCAGCAGCTTTTGCAGGGTCACTTCGCCGTTGAAGTACTTAAAAAAGGGAAAGAGCACCAGAAACTGGTGGTCGGCCATGTAACAGAGGTTGATTGAGTAGGCATCTAGCACGACCCCGTAGCTCTTAAGAATACCGACGACCTCAAGCACGTTGGTTTCGGTGTCGGGTAGCAGGGCATCTCCCTGAAGTAGCCGCTTTACAAACGACTCCAGCGGGTGAATGTCGGCATCGACCGAGGCAGGGTGGGTGATCATGGCTGGCAGACCTCATCAGCGATATCAGAGCAGGAAACCGAAATGGGCAGTTGGGAAACCTGTGGGTGCGACAGTTGGGCCACTGCGCTGTAGGGCTGGTGCAGGGCCAGCGTGGTGTTTTCGCTCCAGCGAGTCATCCAGCTTGGCTGCAAGCCCAGGGCCAAAATTATCAGAGCCAGCACCACCGCTGGGAATCGGTCGGACCAGGCCACCGGCGGCAGGTTGACATCGAGTTGGGTCGTCGCAGTGGGAGGTGCGATCGCAAGCCGCCCAAAAAAGGACCGGTTCACCAGCAGCAGGAAGTAAACCGACGTCAGACCCGAGCCGAGCATACACAGCAAAGTCTGCGTGCTAAAGGCCGTAAAGCTACCCCGAAACACCAGAAACTCGGAAATAAAACCCACCATGCCTGGAATACCAGCACTGGCCATCACGCCCAAAATCATCAGTGAGCCAATGATCGGCAGCCCTCGCTCTGGGTTGAGCAGCCCCCGCAGCACGGTCAGATCCCGCGTGCCCGTTTTTTTGTAAACCACGCCCACCAGCAAAAATAGCAGAGCTGAAATCAGACCGTGGCTGATCATCTGCAGCACAGACCCCAAAATGCTCAAAGGCGTGGCCGCCGCCGCCGCTAGCAGCACGTAGCCCATGTGACCAACAGAGCTGTAGGCCACCATCTTCTTCATATCAGTCTGAGAAATGGCCGCCAGCGAACCGTAGAGCACACTGACCACAGCCCAAGAAGCCAACCACGGCGCGATGCTAAACCACGCCTCCGGGAACAGACCAAAGCCAAAGCGCAATAGGCCATAGGTGCCCAGCTTTAGGAGCACCCCAGCCAGCAGAACCGAAACCGGCGTCGAAGCCTCAACGTGGGCATCGGGCAGCCAGGTATGAAAGGGAAATAGCGGCACCTTAATGCCAAACCCAATCAGAATCGTCACCAGCAGTACAGTCTGCTCGGTCAGGGTGAGGGTTTGGGCCATGCTGGGGTCAAAGTCAAAGCTGTTGCTGCCAGAAAGCCAGGTCAGCCCCAAAAAGGCCCCCAAAATCAAAATGCCGGAGAGCGCAGTGTAGATCAAAAACTTAGTGGCAGCGTAGCCCCGTCGCGCCCCACCCCAAATGGCAATCAGCAGATAAAGCGGAATCAGCTCTAGCTCGTAGAAGAGGAAAAACAGCAGCAAATTCTCTGACAGAAAAGCCCCGGCTACAGCCCCATTGATCAGCAGCATGAGCGAGAAATACAGCCGGGGCCGATGAATGGTAGTAGAAGTCGCATAGATAGCGACCAGACTGAGCAGGCTGTTGATGATTAGCAGCGGCAGAGAAAGCCCGTCCATGCCCAGCTTGTAGGTCAGGCCCAGAGGCTCAACCCAAGCCAGCACCTCTTCAAACTGCATGCCCGAACTGTGGATATCAAATCGGCTGGCCAGCAGCACTACCCAAATCAGGCTAAAGGCCAAGATTGCCATAGCAGCCCTCCGCGCCTGGGCAGCTTTAAGCTCTCCGGGCCAAAGAATAATTGCAATGGCCCCAACAATTGGAATCAGAAGCAGAGCACTGAGCATAGATACGACTACTCACCTACCAAAGTGACCAGGTCATGAAAATTCCCAACAGGCTCACGCCCGTAATGATCGTCAGGAGATAGAGCTGAGACTGCCCGGAAATGCTGTATTTCAAGCTCTCGCCGCTAAGCAGAGAAACCAGCCCCACAGCGTTGACTAGGCCATCTACGACATAGCGATCAAACCAGTTGCTAAAGCGAGCCATCGAGCCGACCAGCAGCACGACCGTCACCCGATAGAGCGATTCTGTATAGAAGTCGTAGGCTAGGAGGTCCTGCAAAATGCGAACAGGCCGGTTGAGCGAACGAATGAGCGATTTGGAAAGCGGCACCCAAATGCCTAAACCCATCCCCACGAGGCCAGAGACGACTAACAGAGCAGTCGCGGGGGGGTTGATGTAGCGCCAAGGGGGCAGCAGCGACATCTGCTGCATCACCAAAGGCAACAGCAGGGTCGTAATCGAGAGGACGACCATCGGCACCGCCATCTGCCAAGCCACCTCAGGCGCACGCCGCGTTTTAGCCTGGGCCGGCCCTAGAAAGACCAGGCGAAACACCCGCATCAGGTTGAGGGCCGTTAGCCCGTTAACCAGCAAAAATACGGCAACCAGCAGCGGGTGATCTCCCCAGAGAAAGTCTAAGCCCAGCCGCATAGCCCAGAAACAGCCCAGCGGCAGCACGCCTACCATGCCCAAGGCACCCGCTACAAAGGCTAGGGTTGTAGCCGGCATCTTGCGGGCTAGGCCGCCAAGTTCGGTCAGGTTCTGGCCGCTAGCCGTCAGGATGATAGAGCCAACGGACATAAAGAGCAGGGCTTTTGCGATCGCATGGGTAAACAGCAGCATCAGCGCCACCCCAGGCCACTCGGTGCCTACAGCAATAAAGACCAGACCCAAATAAGCGCTAGTTGTATAAGAGAGTGTCCGCTTTAGGTCGATTTGAGCAATGGCAACTAGAGAGGCCCCTACTGCCGTCACAGCCCCAATTACTACCAATGCCTGTAGGGCAACTGGCGACAGCACCACTACCGGCTGCAGCCGAATCAAGACGTAAGCCCCACACATCACCACCACAGAGTTCCGCAAAATCGAGGCCGGGCTGGGACCTTCCATGGCTTCATCCAGCCACAGGTGCAGGGGAAACTGAGCGCATTTGCCGGTAGGCCCTGCAATCAGAGCCAGCCCCAGCAGCGTTGCGGTCATTGGGGCCAAATCAGCAGTTTTCACCCACTCATAGAGGTCATTGAAGTTGAGGCTGCCAGCAAAAGCAGACAGGGCAATCAGCCCCATCAGCAGCAGCACATCACCAATGCGCTTGGTTAAAAATGCATCTCGTGCTGCCGTCACTACCAGCGGTTGGGCGTACCAAAAGCCCACAAAAAGATAGGTAGAGAGGGTCAAAATCTCCAGCAATGAGTAGGACAAAAACAAAGAGCCGCTCAGCACAATTCCGCTCATGGCTCCTTCAAAAAAGCCCATCAGCGAGAAGAAGCGGGCCAGTGCCCAGTCTTTCTCCATATAGCCCAGAGCAAAAACCTGGGCCAACAGGCTCAAGCCAGCGATCAGCTCCAGCGCCCCCATGTTGACCACGGAAAGATCTAGGGCAAACGTTAGCTTCAGATCGGCTGCCTCAAACCAGGTAAAGATCAGCTCCTGTGACCCCTGGTTCCAAATGCCACGAAAGATGGCCATACCGTGAGCAAAGGCCACCAAAGTCATGAAAATGTTGAGGTATGCTGCCGGACGAGGGCCAGTGCGCCGTACCCAGCCAGTTGACCAGGGCAGCGATGCGATCGCGCCAATCAACCCATAGACCGGCAGTAGCCAACTCGTCTCGATCAAAAACTGAGCCATTTCCAGGACCCTTGACGACAAGACAGAACATTTCTCTGCCTACTAAAGGCGATTAATATGACTAGCTAGAGCTTTCGGGCTGCCCTATGAAAGGCACTGCCAGCTATCCAACCGTTAAGATTTCCAGGTACGCCAATTCAGCTCACCTCAGTCCTGGGACAACGTAGGTTGAACAGCCAGGGTAGAGGGACTTTAGGGGTACTCAGTCATCGTCACAGTCAATCAAGATTACCAAAAAATTTAATACTCATTTTCATCCTACCTGATCCGCTGCACCCTCTGAAACAGCTCGATCAGGCTACTTTCAAGAAGCACCAAAGAAGCACCATTTTGTTCCGAGCACATCCTTTCGGCGGTAGACACTAAAGCCCAAGTGAGTGCCTACTTAAGTGAATCCAAAGATTTATAGCGATTCACCAAACAAATCGACATTAGTTTTAATAATGCTAAATATTAGCAACAATCATTACGGCTTATATTGCAAAAGGGACCCTTCAACACCTATGCTTGACTTACGATAGGAGTTTTCCAGGCTTTTTCTTTGAACTTTATTGATAGCAGAAGTCCGTCTCGTTAAATCCCGAGATGCCTATTTTTGCGCCTCAAAAGCGCTAAATTGCTGTCAGTAATCGGTTCATCAATTAGGTCTGCTTGATTGAGGAGATTACGACGATGCCCATTGCTGTTGGAATGATTGAGACCCTGGGTTTCCCTGCCGTTGTAGAAGCTGCTGATGCCATGGTTAAAGCAGCTCGTGTAACCTTAGTTGGTTATGAGAAGATCGGCAGTGGTCGGGTCACTGTGATTGTCCGTGGAGACGTGTCTGAAGTCCAGGCCTCGGTTGCTGCAGGCGTTGAATCTGCCAAGCGGGTGAATGGAGGCGAGGTACTCTCTACTCACATCATTGCTCGCCCCCATGAAAACCTGGAATTTGTTCTGCCCATTCGCTATACCGAGGCGGTTGAACAGTTTCGATCCTAGGTTTCAAGGCTCAACTGAAGGGGTCAGCCGCTTTTAAATCGGTAGATATTGCTCAGTTGTACGCTAAATTGCTTGCAGGCGGCTCGTCTATATCAGTCCGTCATCACTCGCTTCACTAATAGTAAAGAGGAATTTTTCAAATGGCGATCGCAGTTGGAATGGTTGAGACCCTAGGTTTCCCCGCTGTCGTGGAAGCTGCAGACGCAATGGTAAAAGCCGCTCGGGTGACCCTGGTAGGCTACGAAAAAATCGGTAGCGGTCGCGTCACCGTAATTGTTCGCGGCGATGTATCCGAAGTTCAGGCTTCCGTTGCTGCAGGCATCGAGAACGTTAAGCGGGTGAATGGAGGACAGGTGCTGTCTACCCACATCATTGCTCGTCCCCACGAAAACCTAGAGTTTGTACTGCCCATCCGGTACACCGAAGCTGTTGAACAATTCCGGGAGAGCGTAAGCGGCATCCGCCCCTACGGTCGTTAGGGAGAAGCTAAATGCTCTTGGCGAAGGTTCGCGGCACCGTGGTTAGCACCGTCAAAGAACCGAGCCTGAGAGGTGTGAAACTTTTACTAGTTCAGCTGATCAGCGAAACTGGCGAACTCCTGCCAGATTATGAGGTAGCAGCTGATGTTGTGGGGGCAGGCTCAGGAGAGTGGGTTCTCATTAGCCGGGGCAGTGGTTCTCGGCAGCATGAAGGGTACACCGACCGACCTGTGGATGCCACTGTGGTAGCCATTGTCGATACGGTGTCCTTAGATAGCGGCAACCTTTACAACAAGCGGGAAGACTTTAGTTAGGCAGTTCTGCTAGCGCAGCGCTCCTCGTCAATTCGAACTAGTCAAAACCGCCACGCTTCTTTCTAGACAACGGTGTTGGCCCTACCTGTGGACGTGCCTCTGTGCGTCCACAGATAAGCGGGCATTTCCAGTTCATTGGTCTGGTCGCCGTTCTTGAGCTAGAGCTACTTAACTTGTCGGCCCTCTCTGTGAGAGCAGTGGGTCATTCTAATTTGTTGGAGGATTTGGTTGATGGTCGCCCGCCCAGTTGCGGCTCCCCCGACCCCCCGTTTTTCGGATCTAGCTGAGCCTCAGATTCATCCTTCTGCATACCTTCATCCCTTGGCCCAAGTCGTTGGGTCAGTTCGGGTTGAGGCCAACGTGTTGATTGCGCCCGGTGCATCGGTTCGAGCCGATGGGGGTGCTCCCTTTTTTATTGGAGAGGGGGCAGCCATTCAAGACGGGGCCGTCATTCACGGATTAGGCCAGGGGCGAGTGCTGGGAGACGATCAGGCTGTCTACTCGGTCTGGATTGGCGCAGGAGCCTCGGTTACCCACAAGGCCCTCATTCACGGCCCTGCTTATGTTGGCGAGGGCTGCTTTGTCGGTTTTCGCTCTACTCTTTTTAATGCCCGACTTGGTAAAGGCTGTGTCGTCATGATGCATGCCTTAGTCCAGGATGTAGAGGTGCCGCCCGGGAAGTTGGTGCCGTCGGGCATGGTGGTGACTCACCAGGATCAGGCAGACCAATTGCCGGATGTGCAGCCTGCTGATCTAGAACTGGCCCAGGAAATTATGGGCATGCATGAGAGCCGCCGCTTTACCCACCCAGAGGTGGCCGCCACAGAATTTAATCGGCCTACTTCGGCCCAGCCGTGGGCCACCCGCCAGTCCCCCCCTGTCGGCAAAGTTTCACCCAGCCAGGCTCCTGTCAGGCAGTCAAATGAACGCGATGGATTGAATACAATGCAAAGTCAACGCTTAACCCCTGAAATTGTTCAGCAAGTTCGGCAATATCTGAATCAGGGCTACCAGATCGGGATCGAGCATGCAGATATGCGCCGCTACCGCAGCGGTGTTTGGCAAACCTGCCCGCCCATCCAGTCCAACCGCGAAGCCGATGTCTTGGCGGCTTTGGATGCGTGTTTGGCTGAGCATGGTGGCGAGTACGTGCGGATGTTTGGCGTTGATCCGGTGGCTAAGCGTCGGATTGCGCCCGTCACGATTCAGCATGCTGACGGTAAGCCCTTTCACATTGGCACTACAGCCGTCGCGCCTACTACGGTTGCAGGAGCTACCAGCAGCCGAAATGGGCATGCAGCTCCCAGTGGTTATGCGAGCGCCAATGGTCTCAACCCTCAGCTGGTGCAGCAGGTCCGGCAGCTTTTGGGGCAGGGCTACAAGATCGGAACTGAGCACACCGATCCTCGCCGCTACCGCAGCGGTGTTTGGCAAACCTGCTCGCCCATTCAGTCTAATCGCGAACCTGATGTACTCTCGGCCCTACAAGCCTGCCTGAATGAGCATGTTGGGGAATATGTTCGCATGTTTGGAATTGATCCAAAGGCGAAGAATCGGGTAGCTCCGGTGACCATTCAGCGGCCTGACGACAAAGCGCCTCAGGGCGGCAGCCAGGGAGGCACTCCCTCAGGCGGGACCAAAACTCAAGCCTCTTCAGGGACTACTGCTACAGAAGCCACGCAGATAGTGCGCCAGCTGGTAAGCCAGGGCTATCGGGTCGGAATTGAGTATGCCGATACCCGCCACTTCCGCAGCGGGGTTTGGCAGAGCTGCTCACCGATTCAGGCCGGCCGTGAGTCGGAAGCCGTGTCGGCCCTGCAAAAATGTCTAGCCGAACATCCTGAGGACTACGTGCGAATTTTCGGCATCGATCCGAAGAACAAGAACCGCCTAGCTCCGGTAACGATCCAGCGCCCTGGGGCTCGGCCCGCCGCTGTTGCCAGCCAGCCGTCATATACTCCCTCCTCTGGGCCGGCTAAACAGCCGGTCAATGCCCGAAGCAATGGTTCTTCTGGCAGCAAGAGCCTATCTTCTGACCTGACGCAGCAAGTTCAACAGCTGATTAACCAGGGCTACAAGATTAGCCTGGAGTTTGCTGATGTGCGCCGCTATCGCAGCGGGGCCTGGCAGACGGCAGCCCCTGTACAGGGTCGTCAGGCGGGCGATGTGCTGGCGGCAGTGGAAGCGCAGCTGCGAGAGCACAGCGGTAACTACGTGCGTCTGGTGGGCATTGATCCGCAGGCGAAGCGACGGGTCCTTGAGACCACCATTCAGCGCCCCTAGCTTGAAACTCGGTTAATGCTTTTGATGACCCCGGATGCCAATTTGCAACCTGCCTATTACGTCTATGGAGACGTGGAAATTGCTGGGGAGGTTGCGATCGCACCCGGGGCCATTTTGACAGCAGAGCCGGGCAGCCGCCTGGTCATTGCCCAAGGAGCCTGCCTAGGAGCCGAAGTGGTGATCCATGTTCGCCAGGGCGATTTGATTATCGAGCCAGAGGCTAACCTAGGCAGCGGCGTTTTGATTGTGGGCTGGGGACGGATCGGAGCACAGGCCTGCATTGGGTCAGGCAGTACGCTGATCAACCCTCAGCTGTCGCCCCGATCTGTGGTGGCTCCCCGGTCGCTGGTCGGCGATTACAGCCGTTCTTCGTCAGCCTCACCAGAACCAACAGAATCGCCAGAATCGCCTGATGAGGTCAGTTTAGACGCAGCGGCGACTGGGGCAGAGGCTTTAGAGGCACAAGCTACGATTGAAAATAATGGTCACAGCAATGGCCACGGTAACAGCCACAGCAACGGGCACAATAACGGCCAGAATTCAGGCGGCGCGGGCCTTTCCTACGTCTATGGCCGGGAGCAGGTACAGCTGCTGCTCAATACACTGTTTCCTCACCGTCAGGCTTTAGACACTTCCTCGCCGAGAAGCGAATAGAATGAAAGTGCGGACCTGATCCAGGAGAGGCTCGACCTATGCAATCTGATTTTAAATTGGCCTTGACTAAACAGGCTGCAGCCAAGCAAGAGCTCAAGCTGGCTTCACCGCCTAACCTGGATCGGGGACATCGACTGGCCAAGCTGCAAGGGGCCGCTCTAGGCCTAGTTTCGACCGAGAGCTTTCCGGCCGTAGTCGGCACCGCCGATGCCATGCTCAAGTCGGCAGATGTCTTTTTAGTGGGCTACGAAAAAACGGGCGGCGGTCAGTGTACAGCTGTGGTGCGGGGTGGCGTGGCTGATGTTCGCATGGCCGTTGCTGTGGGAGTTGAAACCGCTGCAAAATTTGGCGAATACGTCTCTTCAACCGTGATTCCCCGACCGCTACCCAACCTGGAAGCAGTGCTGCCAATCTGCGCCAAGCTAGATGAACTAACTAAGGTGGGCCGAGGCCGCAGCAGCAATCAGGCCATTGGTCTACTCGAAACTCGCGGCTTTCCGGCAATGGTAGGTGCTGCCGATGCTATGACCAAGTCGGCTGAGGTAACTCTGGTAGCCCACGAAACCATTGGCGATGGCCTCTGTACGATCATTATTCGGGGATCGCTGCCCAATGTTGCGATCGCAATCGAAGCCGGTATCCACGAAGCCGAGCGCATTGGAGAGCTGCATGCGGTCATGGTCATTCCCCGGCCCCTGGATGAGCTAGAACAGTCTCTACCTCAAATGGCTGAAGAACTTGAGCCTGAGCAGCCCATCCGCCTGCCGCTCAACCTGGAAGACAAGGAGAAGGAACTGGTGGCCCTGCCAGAACCTACGGCCGAACCCATGGTCCAGGAAATCCAGCTGCCCGAACTGGAGAAACTGCCTCTACAGCAGCCCGAAGACAGCTAATTTACCACTATCCAAAAAAATACCTGTAGAGACGCAGCTAACGCATCTCTACAGGCCCAAAGATTAATTTCAGATAACGGCAGAACGTCCTTCAAACGTCCTTCAACAGAGCTCTACAGCAGGTGAAGAATCTGTGTAGTGGCAGCTAGGCTCTCTTCGTAGAGTACATCTTCACCCCAGCGCTGGAGCTGCTGGCCCAGCATAAAGTCAGCCTTTTGATCAGAGAGTGCGGTTACCTGCTCCACCTGGCAAGATTGAGCGCCGCCGCCTGCCTCCATCCGCATGCAGCCTGTGGTTTCAGAGCAAAGAATGGTGCAGCAGTTGGCGTCGGGGTTGGTGGAGGTCACGCGCAGCCCAGTTAGGTCACCTACGATTTCGCCCCAGTCAGCCACCGGAATAGCTGCTAGCTCAGCTTCAATCTCCCGCCCACTCGGGTTCGTGAACATGATTTTGCGAATGTCGTAGTCGCCGCCCTCTTTTACATAGGATTTGGGCTGCCATTCCAAACGGCCGGCCAGCCAACCTAGGTACATAAAGGCTTGAGCCGCGTTGCCCTGTTCATAGTCAATGCTGACCTGATCGACGTCATTGAGAGATTCGCGCCGCTCAGGAGGGTCAAAGGCGGCGGCGGTTAGCTCTTGCCAGGGAGCCAGGCGGTGCCAGTTCAAATCGGCGATAAAGGTACCGTCCTCCACCAGATCCTGCATTTTGCGCAGTTCTGATTCGGCGTCGCTAAAGAAGCTGGAGTCTACGATGATGCAGTTTGAGGAGCGGGCTAGCTTCTGAAACAGAGCCTGTTCCGGATTGGGTGTGGCTCTCCACCAAACAAACTTGGGCAGATCTCCAATGACTAGCGAAGACACCAGCTCGGCCACCCGATCTAGGGCCGCCTTGGTACCCCGCAGAGTGATGTACTCACAGCAGATTAGGTTGCTGGCATTACGCTTCTGCACTGGGCAGTAGGCCGAGACTTGAGCAGTCACGCCGGTATCTTCCCCGAGGATGGGGCTGAGGGTGATAACGCGGCAGGGGTTTTGGGCTGCGATCGCATCATTTAGCGTAAAGCCCCGAATGTCCATGTTGGTAAACTGCCGCTGCTCTGGGGGCAACTTGGCATATTCTTCCCGCAGGCGCTCTAGGGTTCGGGGGCCAACTCGTCCGGTAACCCGCAGATCGTATTTGATTTGGGCCTGCCGAATGGCATCTCGGGTTTGAGAACCATGCATACCATCGATAGCCCCTGAGTAGAGCCCTAAGGCTGCTAGGAGTTGCTGAATTTCCTCCGGCTCATAGACCACCAGACTGAAGGTGCTAGCCCGGGTAGCCACCGGAGCGGTACTACCGGTGTCCTGGTTCCGCCAAATATTGCGAAGCTCAGCTTCAATTTCATCAAGGGAAATGTCCTTCGGTTTTTGGAGCGCAACGATGGGAGTAGTCGTCATAGGGATCCAGGGAGGTGATGAACAGAAGGCAGAGTGCGATCTAGCGTGATGGGGCTTAAGGACCTGCTTATATCTATGCTATCGAACGGGTCAAGAATTGACTTTTACCGAAGCTTTACTCTAGAAAGACAACCAGGGTAAAGCCTGTATTAGAACCGCCGCCAGCGACGACCCTCTTTGTTGAGCAGCAGCTCAGCCTCGACTGGGCCCCAGGTACCGGCTTCATAGAGCGCGATCGCATCTGGTGCGGCCGGAGCATCCCAAGCTTCTAGCAATGGGGTCATAATGCGCCACGAGGCCTCTACTTCGTCGGCCCGTGTAAAGAGAGTTTGGTCCCCCAACATACAGTCCACCACTAGTCGCCCATAAGCTTCTGTGCTGGGCAGACCAAAAGCGGCATCGTAGCGAAAGTCCATGTCTACCGACCGGGTTCGTAGGGAGTTGCCGGGGGTCTTAACTTCAAAGCGCATGGAGATACCCTCATCCGGCTGAATCCGTAGGGCCAGCACATTGTGGTTCATCTGACGGGCTGCCGACTGAAACATCAGGTGAGGCACTTCTTTGAAGTGAATAGAAATCTCCGTCAGCTTTTTAGGCATTCGCTTGCCGGTTCGCAGGTAAAAGGGCACGCCCTTCCAGCGCCAGTTGTCCACCACCAGTTCAATAGCGGCAAAGGTATTGACCGTAGATTCAGGGCTAGCCCCCTCTTCCTCCCGATATGCGGGAACGGGGCGGCCCTTCATCCAGCCTCCAGAATACTGACCGCGCACCGCGCTCAGGCTGAGTTCTTCAGCATTAGCCAGGCGGGTTGCCTGAATCACCTTTACCTTCTCATTACGAATGCTGTCAGCATCCAGGCTGTTAGGCGGCTCCATGGCCGTCAGGCAAAAGAGCTGCATTAGGTGATTTTGCACCATGTCGCGCAGAGCTCCGGCGGTTTCGTAATACCCGGCCCGGCCTTCTAGGCCCACCGTTTCGGCCACCGTAATCTGCACGTGATCGACAAACTGACGGTTCCACAGCGGTTCAAAGATGGCGTTGGCAAAACGAAACACCATTAGGTTTTGAACTGTTTCTTTGCCCAAATAGTGGTCAATGCGGTAAATCTGCTCTTCCTTGCAGACCTGCCGCACCACTCGGTTGAGATACTGGGCCGTCGCCAAATCCTTACCAAAAGGCTTTTCAATGACCAGCCGCTGCTTTTCTGGGTCAGCCAGCATACCGGCTGCCCCTAGCTGCTGGGCGGCCTCGCCAAAAAATCGGGGCGCGACCGACAGGTAAAATACCCGGTTGCCGCGAGTGCCCCGCAGCTGATCTATTTCGGCCAAGAAATCTCTCAGCTTTTCGTAGCTCTCGGGCTTGTCGATGTCGCCAGGGCAGTAAAAGACACCCTTGGCAAAGTCTTCCCACACCGCTTCAAACCCAATGCCGCCACCAAATTCCTCAACCCCCTCCTTCAGGTGCTCCCGAAAGAAGTCGTGGCTCCACTCTCGGCGGGCTACGCCGACAATGGTGAGTTCGGGCGGCAGCCGTCGCTCCCGCCGCATCTGGTACAGGGCAGGTACAATCTTACGCTGGGTCAAGTCGCCTGAGGCTCCGAAGATCACCAAAATTTGAGGCTCAGGGATGCGGTCTTGTTGGAGACCAACGCGAAGGGGATTTTCGAGAAGTGCAACCATGGGGGTTTTGAAGGTAAGGGGTTGGGAAAGAAGACGCGGGTAGAGGAGATAGAGGAGCGAGGGGGCAGAGGAGCGGAGGCGAAGTAGGGGTTAGGAGGTGCGGGTGAGGTATTCTTTTTCGCGCAGGCGTTCTTGGATAAAGGACTCGACCAACTTAACGTCTTCGGTGCTGCCGATGACAAGGGGGGTACGCTGGTGGATCTCCTTAGGAACAACGTCTAGGATAGGCTGGGTGCCGGTGCTGGCGCTGCCTCCAGCCTGTTCCATCAGAAAAGCCAGGGGAGCAGTTTCGTAGAGTAGCCGCAGTTTGCCGTCGGGCTTTTTGGTAGTGCCAGGGTAGAGAAAGACACCGCCCTGAAGCAAAATGCGGTGAAAGTCTCCAACCAAAGCCCCACTGTAGCGAGCAGAATAACCTTCATGGCGATGAACGTAGCGGATGAAGTCGCGAATGGACTCGTCCCACTGCCAAAAGTTGCCCTCGTTGACGCTGTAGTTGGAGCCGTGTTCAGGCACCCGAATGTTTTCTGAGGCCAAGATAAACTCGCCCAGGCTATCGTCTAGGGTAAAAGCGTGAACGCCTCGTCCGATGGAGTAGACCAGCACAGTGCTGGGGCCATAGAGAATGTAGCCAGCGGCTAGCTGCCCTCGGCCATGCTGGAGCAAATCTGCGCCGGTCTGATCCAGGTCGTCTCCCTCCTGCCGCCGAATGGAAAAGATAGAGCCAACATTCAGGTTGATATCGACGTTGGAAGACCCGTCGATGGGGTCATAGAGCAGGGTGTAGCGACCAATGGGGCAGTTCTCTGGAATGTAGTAAGGATTCTCCATCTCTTCTGAAGCTAGGCGACAGACCAGCCCGCTCTGCTTAAACACGGAGATAAAGACATCGTTGGCAAAGACGTCCATCTTTTTGACCGCTTCGCCCTGAACGTTGGTTTCCCCTGTAAAGCCCAATGCCGCTTCGAGCAAACCAGCGTTGGTGAGACGGCGAGCAATCAGCTTACCGGCCAGGGCAATACGGTTCATCAGGGCACTGAGGTCCTGAGCTTCGGGGCCAAAGCTTTGAAGCTGCTGCAAAACGTGTCGCGACAGCGTGGTGCAGTCGCGGTCTAGCGCATGGGCGGCTTCGGAAGGGTGGTACGCTCCATCCATAAGATTTTTTCGCTCCGGTACTGCGATCGCAATGCGTCTGCACTGCTAGCCCTATGTTAGAGAGGCTTTCCACAAAGAGGAAGCAACCTTTAGAGACACTTTAGAAGTCAGCAGCAAAAAACCCCGGCTCCGAGCCGAGGTTTTACCTTTTGCCAGGGTTCCACTGAGGGTTTTTCAGGGATTTCCCAGAGCTAAGCCTTCGTTAGAGTCTTGTCAAAGCTAGGAAGATTAGCAGGCTAGAGCTGCTTACCCACCAATCAACGCGGCCTCTTCCGCCGTCCGTCGCGCCTGAATTTCTAGATGAACCAGCAGCGCATTAACATCAGCAGGGTTAACCCCGCCAATGCGGGCGGCTTGCCCCACAGTCAAGGGCTTGGCTTGAATCAGCTTCTCCCGCGCTTCCTTCGAGAGGGTATCGATAGACATATAGTCTAGATCTGGAGACAGCTTACGATTGGCATTTCTGCTGATTTGCTCGATCTGAGCCTGCTGCCGGTGAATGTAGCCGGAATACTTGATATCAATTTCGGCTCCTTCTTTCTCTTCGCGCAGCAGATCGATATTGCCCAACCCATAACGATCCAGGGCTGCATAGTGAAAGCCTGGACGACGCAGCAGGTCAGCCAGCGTGATCGATCCTTTGATGCGCTGCTCAGTATCGGCAGTAATTTGCTGGCCCAATGCATCGTGCTCTTTGACACGAGTTTCATAGAGCCGTTCTTTCTCGGCAGCAATATTGGCGTATTTGCGTTGATACAGCTCCCAGCGGCGATCGTCGATCAGGCCTAGCTCTCGGCCCAGCGGTGTTAGCCGCTGGTCGGCGTTGTCTGAGCGCAGCAGCAGCCGATACTCAGAGCGAGAGGTGAGCATCCGGTAGGGTTCGCGTAGGTCTTTGGTGCAGAGGTCGTCTAGGAGCGTACCAATATAGCTGTGCTCACGGGGAAAGACCTTCATCTCCTGCCCACCGACAAACTGGGCCGCGTTGATGCCTGCCACCAAACCCTGAGCGGCAGCTTCTTCGTAGCCAGTCGTGCCGTTGATCTGGCCAGCGCAAAACAGCCCCTCTACCTGCTTGGTCATCAGGGTGGGGTAGCACTGGGTCGCTGGCAGGTAGTCGTACTCTACGGCATAAGCAGGGCGCAGCAGAGCGCAGTGCTCTAGACCTGGCAAGCTCCGCAGCATCGCTAGCTGCAGCTTCTCCGGCAGCCCAGTGGAAAAGCCCTGTACATAGATCTCAGGAATGTCGCGCCCCTCTGGCTCTAGAAAAATCTGGTGGCTTTCCTTATCGGCAAAGCGGACAATCTTGTCTTCAATGCTGGGGCAATAGCGGGGGCCTTTGGCATCGACCCAGCCACCATAGACCGGCGACAAGTGCAGATTCTCCCGAATGATCCGGTGCGTTTCAGCCGTAGTGCGGGTGAGGTGGCAGGGCATCTGCTCTCGCTCCACCCAGACCTCGGGGTCAAAACTAAACCAGCGCACGTCTTCATCGCCCGGCTGGGGTTCCAACACATCGAAGTTAATGGAGCGCCGATCAACCCGAGCAGGCGTACCTGTTTTCAAGCGCCCCGTTTCGAACCCTAGCTGATTTAGCGTGTCGGTTAGGCCGGTTGCCGCAAACTCACCAGCTCTGCCAGCGGCCATCGACTTATTGCCCACCCAAATGATGCCGCCCAAAAAAGTGCCCGTCGTCAAAATCACGGCCTTGCACTTAAAAGCAACACCGAAGTAGGTTTCTACACCGACGACTTCGTCATTGTGGCCTAGCACCAGATCCGTTACCATGCCCTCGCGAATCGCCAGATTTTCCTGGTTCTCCACCAGAGCCTTCATCAGCGTGGCGTATTCACGCTTGTCAGTCTGAGCCCGCAAAGCCCAAACGGCTGGACCCCGAGAATTGTTGAGAATGCGCTTTTGCAGGTAGGTGCGATCGGCCATCTTGCCAATCTCGCCCCCCAAGGCATCAACCTCGTGAGTGAGCTGAGACTTGGCCGGTCCTCCCACGGCAGGGTTGCAGGGCTGCCAAGCAATTTTGTCCAGGTTGAGGGTAAGCAGCAGGGTGCGGCAGCCCAAACGGGCCGCTGCCAAAGCCGCCTCACAGCCAGAGTGTCCGGCTCCAACGACGACCACATCAAATTCATCTAGAAAGTCAACAGCACCAACCGCAACCATGAACCTACCCGTACTGTCGGATTCCCCTCAATTCTAGCCGTTTCAGCCCCAGTAATCGGCCAACCCTCATGCGATCGTTAAGGCTGACCCACCTATGGAAAAACAATAAAACCAGTCAGCATTCCCGCGTCTCCCTGTCCCCGTGTCTGTCTGCTCCCGCGCCTACAGCCAACCCTAGAAACAGAGATTCAAAGATGAATACCGCACTCAGTCTTGACGCTGCCGCGCCAGCGCCCAGCTCGTTCATGCTCTCCAACTGCAACTGGAGTAGTCAGCGGCTCATCACCGATGCTGGTGTAGCCCTGGTCATGCAGCGGGTTGTAAATCACCTGATGCTGGTAGGTGTAGTTCCAGAGGTCTTTGCGGCTCCAGTTAGCTAGAGGGTTGACCTTGATCCGGCCTTCTTTGTCTCGCTCAAAAATGGGCATGGCCTGACGAGCCTCAGACTGATCCCGCCGCCGCCCGGTAATCCAGGCGCGAACGCCCAGATCGCTTAAGGCCCGCTGCAACGGCTCTACCTTGGTCAGGTAATGAAACTGATTAACGTCATGCTGCCAGAGCTGATCGCCATAGCGAGCGGCAAAGGCAGTGCGGCTGTCAACGCCTGCTGCACGGTAGACATGTAGATCGAGGTTATAAAAAGCTTTGGCCCGTTCCACAGTTTGCAGCGTTTCTGGGAAATGGTGCAGGGTATCGAGAAAAATGACGGGCACAGGGGGGTTGGGCTGCACTTCCCGGTAGAGCATGTGGGTCACTACCAGCAGGCTGAAGGCGCTGGTCTGAACTAACCCTTGAGGAATGTTTTCGGCGCACCAGGACAAAATTTCCTGGGGAGAGGCAGCGTCAAACTGCTGATTTAAGGGGGCCAAGTCGAAATCTAGAGAGGGTGTTCCGACAGGGGACGCAGTGCACTGAGCCATAGCAATGTTGTACCTGTTCTGCTGTTTACGGGAAAAACCCGACTTTCACCTTTATACACCCAATGTTACTCCAGATACACACGTATTCCGGTCGGGATATGTGTGTATGGGTTTGCTGAGGCTTACACAGTTCCTCTGGCACTCTCAGGCTAGGGAGGCTTTAATGGGTTGTCGAGAGATTTTAGCTGGGTCAAAAAGTTGAGATTGGCAAAGCCGATCTTGTAACGGGGGATTGACTGGTCATGGGCGCAGCCGTCAGCGAGAATACAGACAGCTTTGGGGAAGCCTGCACAGGCTCTAAAAAGCGTAGTTTGGTTTATTGGCAACGACCTATGCAGCTTGTTCTCTACAGCAAACCCGGTTGTCATCTGTGTGAAGGTCTACAAGAGAAGCTCACAGCCCTAGCGCACCTGCCGTTTAATTTAGAAATTCGTGACATCACAACACGGGAAGACTGGTTTGGAGCTTATCAGTACGAAATTCCGGTGCTGTGCCAGGTGGTAGAAACGGCGGGCGGCAGGCAGGAAAAACCCTTACCTCGCCTATCTCCGCGAGCATCTTTGGCGCAAGTGGAGCGTTTGATACAGACCTGCCTCTACCCTAGTGAGGCAGAATGATATCCAATTTCAGTGATTGTGAGGATTTGCTGACATGAACCTGCGTGAACTGTTGGCTTGCTTGCCTGAAAGGCTGATCGCTCTAGAGTCTCTTCCAGACCACGCCGCACTAGAGGCTGAGGTCAAAGGGCTGTGTACCAACTCCCATGCCTGCCAGGCTGGCGATGTGTTTATTGGCATGCCAGGCACGCGAGTTGATGGCGGAGAATTTTGGCCTAGTGCGATCGCAGCGGGTGCGATCGCAGCCCTAGTGTCTCCCTCGGCCCTCGAAAATCGCCCTGCAGATGAGTTCGCTGAGGCCTGCGTCATTCCCCTAGCCGATATGGTCGTAGCCTGTGCTGAGTTGGCGGCAGCGTTTTATGGTTACCCCGCACGACAGCTGCAGCTAGTAGGTGTCACCGGCACCAACGGCAAAACCACCACCACCCACCTAATTGAATACCTGCTGCAGGCAGGACAAACCCCCACGGCACTGCTAGGCACGCTCTACAGCCGCTGGCCTGGGCACCAAAGAACGGCGCTGCACACCACGCCCTTTGCCCTCGAACTGCAGGCCGATCTGGCGGCAGCGCAAGAGGCTGGGGCAGCGGTGGCGGTGATGGAGGTCAGCTCTCACGCACTGGCCCAGCAGCGGGTCTGGGGCTGCCTCTTTAAGGTGGCTGTCTTCACCAACCTGACCCAAGATCACCTCGACTTTCACCCGGATCTAGAGAGTTACTTCAGAGCCAAAGCCCTACTGTTTAGCGAGCATTACCTGCGGGGACGGGCTTTGGTAAACCAAAAAGATTCCTACGGGCAAAGGCTCATTGAGCAGCTCGGCCCAGAACAGGTCTGGAGCTACAGCACTGATACCGCTGCCGATCTCTATACCAGCGACCTGCAATACCAGGCCACTGGCGTCAGCGGCCAGATCCACACGCCTTTAGGCACTGCCGCCTTTACCTCACCGCTGGTGGGGCAGTTTAACCTAGAGAACCTGCTGGCGGCCGTAGGGGCGGCGCTGCAGCTGGGCGTTGCGCTGGAGACGATCGTGGCGGTTCTGCCCCAGTTCCCTGGCGTGCCCGGACGGATGGAGCGGGTGCAGGTCCGCGAAGATCAGGACATCAGCGTGATTGTTGACTACGCTCACACTCCCGACAGTGTGAAAAGCTCTCTGGCAGCCGCTCGTCCCTTTATTGAGGGCCGTTTGATCTGCGTGTTTGGCTGCGGTGGCGATCGCGATCGCACCAAACGTCCCCAGATGGGCCGCATCGCCTATGAGCTAGCCGACGTAGTGGTAGTCACCTCTGATAACCCCCGTACCGAAGACCCTGAGCAAATCTTGCAAGACATTTTGGCGGGCATTCCGGCTGAACTGGATGAGCAGTCGGTGATTTGCGATCGCGCCGCCGCTATCCGCAGCGCCATCCTGCAAGCCCAGCCTGGTGACGGCATTTTGATTGCAGGCAAGGGGCATGAGGACTATCAAATCCTAGGCACCGAAAAAATTCATTTTGACGATCGCGAACAGGCCCGTGAGGCGCTAATGCTGCGGTACTCCAATTTATGAACTCGCGCAACAATTTCGGCCCAAATTTTCGGTCTTACCAGATACTCTGAAACAAACCCATCGGCGGTTTTAGCATCTTTGGTCGTATTTGTCGTGATTTGGTCGGGGCAGATCTAATGCCTTTGCTATCCGACTCAAACAGACCATGATGAAAAGTAGCAAAACACACCTGGCCCCCGGTCTCCGGAAGCACCATGCAGTCCTACCGCTATGAAGCAGATTCACTGCGACGCATTATTCAAGGCAGCTCCGCTAACCCAGACGTCATTCAAATCAAGCCCAAGGGATTTAAAGCCATTCTGCAGTTAACCGCCGATTTCCTGGAAACTTACCAGGTGAGCGGCACCGTGCTGGCGAAATTTCCTAAAGGCGCGCTCTGGCAGGAAGATATTCAGCGGTACTACCAAGCAATGGACGGGCGCAGCCGTCTCTACAGCTTTAGCCGCACCTCAGAAGCAGCCGTTCCCTACGGAACGGCGCTTTTGCCGCTAGATGGACCGCAGATCTGGCGAGGCGAGTATTTTCTGATCATCCTGTCTCAGACTTTTTGTGGGCTGCTGGTCGTGCATCGTCTGCAGTCTGCGTCTGCAGTTCATGCCAGCCCTACCGAAGACAATCTAGAGCGATCAGACCCAGCTTTAGATCTGCCAGAAGGCAGCTTTCCCAACAACTCGCTCTATCTAGAAGTCTGCTGCTCGGTCAACCCTGAGCTGATCGATGCCCTGACCACATCTGTTCGAGCTGTAGTGGAGCGATCCGCGCAGCAGCACCCCGACAATACGGCTATACAGGACTTGTTAGAACACTGGGAGCAGTACTGCCCACCGTCCACCGAAGGCCCTACCGGAACAGCTCTGCTAGATCGTTGGTTAGGCTGGCAGCTAAGGCAGCAGGAACACCTGCGCCAGTCCATTGCAGCCTATCGCAAGCAGGCTCTAGCGGCCTCCAACCTGTCTTCTCAAAACGAAGTGCTGCTGAATACGCTGCGGCTCAAGGATGACTTTCTCAACACGATCGGGCAGGAGCTGCGAACGCCGCTCTCTACCATTAAGACAGCCTTGACGCTGCTCAATTCCCCCAGCTTAAAAGCGCCCCAGCGACAGCGGTACATGGACATGATTACTCAGGAGTGCGATCGCCAAAGTTCCCTAATCAGCGGGGTACTAGACCTGCTGCAAATGGAAACCAGCCTAGAACACGTGCGGCCCCAGGCTCTGCGGCTGGCCGACACCGTACCGCCTATCGTCAGCACCTACCAACCCCTAGCCGAGGAGCGAGGCATCCTGCTGGCTTACACCATTTCCAATGATTTACCGGCGGTCGCCTGCCCAGAAGCCTGGCTGCGTCAAATCATGATTCATCTACTGAATAACAGCATCAAGTTTACCCAAGCGGGCGGGCGAGTTTGGGTCACGGCCTGCCAGCAGGAAGAGTTTGCCGAACTGGAGATTCGCGATACGGGCGTCGGTATTGCGGCTTCAGAACTGCCTAATTTGTTTGAGCATTTCTACCGAGGGCGCAATATCCCTCCCGGCGTACCCGAGGGAGCCGGGTTGGGGCTCTCGATTGTGCAGCAGCTTTTGTCCTACTGCGGTGGCTCCATTCTGGTTCAAAGCCAGCCCGGCAACGGCAGTAGCTTCCGAGTGCGTCTACCGCTGCACCAGAGCTAATTTCTAAAGACGATTGGTAGAGACACAGTTAATCGCGTCTCTACCCGAAGCAGGTAGCCCTAGCGGCTACAAACTGCGTGTCTCTAGCGGTAAATAAACTGTCAGCACCTCACCCCGCTGGGGCTTTTGCCGAACAATCAGCTTGCCGCCTAACGCCTGAAAGAGGTTCTTGGTTGCAGCTAGGTTCAAACTCAGGCCGCCCGTCTCAGGTTGGAACATGAGCAGATGCCCTACCGAGCGAAATGGGGATACTGCAGCCCGTTGACAGGTAGAAGTCTCCGCAGCCGGTTTGGCCTCTGCCTTGGGCTGCGACTGAAACTGCAGCTTGAGCTGATGCCCTGCCAGACTGACCACTAGCTTGATGTGACTATAGGGCGGCAGGCTGTGGGTAAAGCGGTCGATCAGGCCCGTCAACACCTGGTTAAGCATGGTCGAATCGCTGGTCACCATCGGCATTTGAGAGGGAACTTTGACTTCCAGCGTCAGGTTGCGCCGCTGGGCCTGCTGCTGCCAGAGGGCAATCGAGTCCTGAAAGATCTGACTCAGAGAAATCGCTGTGAGCGTTGAATGGGGCTGCTTAGGGCCTTCGGTTTCAAGTTCGACAGCCCGGAAGATCAGGTTGAACCTGTCAATTTGCTGGGTGCACTCCCGATCGATCAGCTTGAGTCGCTTAATCGCCTCCTCAGGCAAATCTTTGCGTTTTAAGAGTGATCGCGTGAAGGTGCGAATGGTGGTGAGGGGCGTGCGAATCTCGTGGGCCATTGCCTTGAGCAGCTCTGCATCACGGCCAGTAGCATCAGCCGTTGCCGGTTCTGCAGATGCCCCATCGGCCGGGGCTGCCCCCTGCAACAGGCCCAAGGGCTGGCTGGCTGGGGGCGAGGAAAACCCGTTTGCAGTTGCTGCCGCTGGGACTTCCCAAGAAGCCAGCCGCACCTCTGGATCCGCTGTTGCAGAAGCAGAGCTGGTGCTAAACTGATGCCGCAGTTGGGTCAGCAGTAGCCGGGTGAACTGGGTCACGACTTGGTAGTGGGGAGGCTGCGGGGCAAAGGGTTCGGCTACGCTGTCTAGCGTCGGTAGCAGGGGAGGCCGGATCTGGGCCACGCGCGATCGCAACTGCTGCCAGACCTGCTGGTTAATCTTGGGCTCAAAGGAAAACTGAAACTGGGGTCTACCCTGGGGGCCATTGGCCAACACCAGCGACAGACTAAAAGTTGGGGTCAGCACCAGACAAAACCGCTCAGCCGATAGCGGATCACCAGCGGGCAGCGGAATGGTCTGCAGCGTTTCTGACGAGTGCCCTCCCCCTTTACCGTCATCGGGCAGCAGGGGTCGCGCCACCGCTAACAGCCCTTCAAGAGGTTGGGGAATCAACACCCAACTTGACAACCGCTGGCCTAGGGACTGGTCCCACAGCACCGGTAGCGGCCCCGACAACACCATGCCTTCCCAAGTTGCTAGACCCTCCTCGTCTGCCCTAAGACCTTGATCGAGGTGGGCGTGCAGCATGTGAGTGAGCGCAGCGATCGCACTCCACCACTCGGCCTCAGCCTGTAGCCGCTGCTGGTTGCGATCGCTGGTCGAGGGCGATTTTTGCCCTAAGGATGCTCCCGCCGAAGACGAGGATTCCCACACTCCGGCTGCCGCTGCATCCGGCCAAAAAGACGCGCCCCCCGCTTCGTCGCTCGCCAATAACTCACTTAAGGAGGGATAGTTTTGATTCACAGTTCTATCCTCTGCCAATTCTGCAACCCATATGCTTAGCCAACTCCAGGCATGCCCGCAGCGCCTAGTGAAAGGCAACAATCAGGCTAGGTTTGTTCACCTATTACGAGACTACGCCCTGGCTGCAAATTGGGCTATGGGTAGAACCGAACGTCAGCGGAGAGTTTTCTCAACCGAACCAAGAAGAAGGCAAAAATGCTGAATCCGAGGGATCCAATGTAGAGGAACTGCCCCAAGCCTGTCGGGGGTTCAGCAAATGCTCAATGCCCTGGTGAATTAACTGCTCAATCTGCTGGTGCTGCTCCGCAGAATAACAGTTACCCGGCGACTCTAATGAGCAGGCAGCCACGTGGTCCATACTGACGTAAAATCCCGGAATACGGCTCAAAACATAAGCCACTAAACGCTCACGCACGGCAGGGGAAGCAAAGGTTTGCTGGTAGGGATAAAAAGGATAGCCCAAGAGCAGTACATTAATCTTTTCCGTAACTACTGGTAGAGCCAGGTTGACAATAGTTTGCGACATTTTGGATCTCCAGCCCAGTCAGGGCATCAGTAACGTTGTTTAAGACAAAGACAATCAGCAAAACTCAAGCGTTGTATCGGCTTCTATACCTTGTTTGAGAAAGCTTCTGCACTAAACTAGAATGGAGCCAATGAAAGCCATAGCTCCGTTAACTCGAATTCAAAACAGCGAATTCAGCAGCGATTTCCAGGTCAACTTGTAACCCTCTATACCAAATCCCTCTTGATGGGTCTTGAAAGAGCTTTTGCTGTGAACAGGACAGGGATCGCGGTAAAAAGCATTAATAAAAGGCTCTTTGGTAAGTCAAATCCTACATAATCGGAAAAACGCTACCTTTATCTTGGGCTTCAAAACGGCTTTAATTTTCAGTCGAAGCCTGTACCGTCTTATCTCTAGTTGTAGATAAAAGCTAATTTTTTGTATCTAATAAAAACTAGATTTACGCAAAAATAAACTTGCTGAAATCTAAGTTCATGGAGTCTCAGAGCTTTGTTCCTGCTGATGTAAAGATTCACTCAACTGATGGATGAAAACCACCTCATTGTTTGCCCAGGATTTCATGATCCCGCGCTGACTCAATCGCTGCTACGTAGCCTCACCTGCAACCCTGTATTTCGAAGTTTGTCAATCCAGATCATGCCCACTCAAGAGTCTCCTTGGAGTGTGCTTTCGGGCTACCAAGTACGGCAATTTTTAGCGGCGGCTCTCGGGGTTACTGACCCGGAGTTGCGCCAGGCTGCGCCAGCGGTTAACCTCTTCTTCCTGTCCTTTAGCGCAGGCTGTTTGGGCGCAGTAGCGGCGGCCCGCCACTGGTATGCCCTTGGGGGCAGCGTTGGCGCTCTGTTTGCTGTCGATGGTTGGGGAGTAGCCCTGGCAGAGCCTTTCCCGGTTTACCGTCTCAGCCACGATCGATTTACCCACGAAACTTCAGCGCTTCTGGGCAGTCAGCACACTGACTTTTACGCTGACCCGCCCGTTTCCCACCTCGATCTTTGGCGTAGCCCCCACGAGGCGTTGGGCTGGCAGGTGGTGGGTAAGAAAGCAATTGCTGAAGACTGGTCAAAGGACTGGCCTTTAGAGAACGGCTCTCAGAGAATTCGCCCTGCTGCTCTAGATCTGGCAAATCAGCAGCAGGGACAGGGTACTGATCCCAGCTTGGCCAAATGGAGTCTAGCAAGAACGCCAACTACGGCTGCTGACTTCATCTGTACTTGGCTAGAGCAGGCGCTCAAATTGCCTCCCACAACAGCACAGTCAGGATGCTAAAAGAAGTCAAGATGCTGATAGAATAATTCGATCAATGTCATCATTAATTAACATCAGCTAGCCATTTTGAGGCTGATTTTCCTAAAGCTAAGGGGTGCAAAGCCACCAAAGCACGTCCTCTCTGATTCAGTCAGGCAGGGCAAGACGCGGTATATCGATGCACCCATGGCGCGCTATCCCTGCAGAGCCTCCAGCGATTAAATGCCCCCTGTTAGGGTCGCAAGGAAGCCCAATTTCAGGGCATGATAAATAAAAATAATTTTTTTAATGTATTGGTGGTCACACTAAAGAGTCGAGCTGCTGTCCCATGACTTCTCCCGTTCAAGCCCAAAGTAACGTTCTTGTCCGCCGTGCAACAGGTGCTTTTGCCCTGATTGATAGCCTGAAACGTCACGGGGTTCAGCACATTTTTGGCTACCCTGGTGGAGCTATTCTGCCGATTTACGATGAACTGTACCGAGCTGAGGCAGCAGGCGACGTTAAGCATATTCTGGTTCGCCACGAGCAGGGCGCAGCCCATGCAGCCGATGGGTATGCGCGGGCAACCGGCAAGGTAGGCGTCTGTTTTGCCACCTCTGGGCCAGGCGCGACTAACCTGGTGACTGGCATCGCCACTGCCCAAATGGACTCTATTCCAATGGTGATCATTACCGGGCAGGTGCCTTCGCATGCCATTGGCAGTGATGCCTTTCAGGAGACCGACATCTACGGCATCACCCTGCCTATTGTGAAGCACTCCTATGTGGCTCGAGAAGCCCACCAGATCCCTCACATTGTGGCCGAGGCTTTCTACATCGCCAGCACAGGGCGACCGGGTCCGGTGCTAATTGATGTACCCAAAGATATTGGCCTGGTAGAGTTTGACTACGAGCCGGTGCCCCCCAACACGGTTCGTCTGCCCGGCTATCGGCCTACTGTGAAGGGCAATCCCCGGCAGATTAACCACGCCATTCGGCTATTGCGACAGGCAGAGCGGCCTCTGCTCTATGTGGGTGGCGGTGCGATCGCATCCAACGCCCATGAGCAAATTAAGCAGCTGGCCGAGCACTTCCAAATGCCTGTGACCACCACGCTGATGGGCAAAGGTGCCTTTGACGAACACCATCCCTTAGCAGTTGGCATGCTAGGCATGCACGGCACCGCTTACGCCAACTTCTCAGTGAGCGAGTGCGACCTGCTCATTGCCGTCGGAGCTCGCTTCGACGATCGGGTGACCGGCAAGCTAGACGAGTTTGCCTCCCGAGCCAAAGTCATTCACATCGATATCGATCCGGCAGAAGTCGGCAAAAACCGAGCCCCCGACGTGCCGATTGTTGGCGACGTCAAAACAGTTTTAACCGAGCTGCTGCGCCGCCTGCAGGAGGAGCAGCTGCCGCTACCGGATCAGACCCTAGCTTGGCGAGAGCGCGTCAATCGCTGGCGGCAAGACTATCCCCTAGTCGTGCCCTCCTACGACAAGATTTTGTCTCCTCAGGAAGTCATTGTAGAGCTGGGGCGACAGGCTCCCCAGGCCTACTACACAACTGACGTGGGGCAGCATCAGATGTGGTCTGCTCAGTTTTTGAAGAACGGTCCTCGCCGCTGGATCTCCAGCGCCGGTTTGGGCACGATGGGCTTTGGCCTGCCCGCTGCAATGGGCGCGAAAACGGCTCTGCCCGAGGAAACGGTCATCTGCATTAGTGGCGATGCCAGCTTCCAAATGAACCTGCAGGAGCTGGGGACGCTGGCTCAGTACGGCATTGCTGTCAAAACCGTTGTTGTCAACAACGGCTGGCAGGGTATGGTGCGTCAGTGGCAGCAGGCATTTCATGGGGAGCGCTATTCCTGCTCCAACATGGAAATCGGGATGCCCAATTTTGAAATACTGGCTCAGGCTTACGGCATCAAGGGCATTGTCGTTCATGATCGGGCCGATCTCTCAGCCGCTGTCGCCGACATGCTGGCCCATGACGGGCCGGTGCTGATGGATGTACACGTTCGCCGAGACGAAAACTGCTATCCAATGGTGGCTCCTGGTAAGAGCAACGCTCAGATGATTGGTCTGCCGGTACTGCCCCAACAAGGGCGGCCTGTGGAGCAGCTCCAGTGCAGTAGCTGTGGTAGCGAAACCCTCTCGACTAACAAGTTCTGCCCTGAGTGCGGCACAAAACTCTAGCAGGCGAGCGGTTCTAGCGCCTTGAAGCTAATTCTCTCAATCCTTTAAAGTGGGGTGCTGAATAGCGCTCCACTTTATTTATATGGGCGATGCATTTTCATCAGAATGCAGTATCCTGGCTGCAGTTCTCGCGTGGTGCGGAGTGAATCGATGTCTGCTGCCCTTAAACCCCGTATTTCAACCCCAAGCCGTCCGCATAATTTCCAGCAGACAGCGGATCGGGTTACGGCACTGGCCAATCTTTCTTGTACAGGCCAACGGTCAGCAGGGCCAGTGGGGCTTAACAGCACTGTGCTAGCAGCGGTTCCTCCGCCTCGGCACCTACAGGCTGTACCCTCTGCTCCGGTATGGTCTCGCCGCAGTCAACTGCTGGCTGCTTTTAACACCGGCATTTCGATGCTGACTAGCTTGCTGGTGGTGACGGCGCTGGGAGGTTACGGCTATACCGTCTACGTAGACCGGCAGCTGGATGAGTCTTCGGCTCGCTTAAACAGCCTGCAGAGCAACGGGCAGCAGCTCACAACAATGAACGAGGTGCTAAAGACCTATATGGCAGATCAGGCGGAGCGCCCCAGCACTGGGCTACAGCCACCCCGGCCCGCCAATGTGATCTTCCTCAAACCGGCTCAACAGCGAACCCCTTCTAGTGTTGAGGCACCGGCCCCGGCAGAGGCCAAACCAGTGTCGCAGTTAGCCCCTCTCGGTTACTAGGCTTTGAATGAGATCGGTTTGTGGATTTCTGGTTCAGCTATGGCGAGTTCTGCAGATTCTCCCTCTCTCAAAAAGCCCCTCTTTAAAAGGCAGCTGAGGAGACAGCCCCTTTTTAGAAAGCAGCTTAGACGACGGCACCCGGATAAACGGCGGCAGCCCCAGCGCCCAGAGCGAGGGCAAAAGCCACGCAGTCCCTTGGGGGCATCGCATCGGCCTACCCGTCTTCGGGCTCTTATCGTGTGGGGTCTATTGATGCTAGGCATTGTTGCCCTAGGGGTGAGGCTTGCCCATCTGCAGCTTGTGCAAGGGCCAACCTTAATCCAGATGGCCCGGCAGCAGCAGTTCATTCCAGATGTGCCCCGTCCGGCCCGTCGCCCCATCGTCGATCGCGAAGGCAACGTGCTGGCGGTTGATCGCATTATCTATACGCTCTATGCCCACCCACAGCTATTTAAGAGAGCGCCTGCTGAAGTCGCAGAAGGACTCAGCCCTCTGCTGGAGATCTCCCAGGATGAGCTGCTAAACCGCTTCAGCCAACAAAATAGCGGCATTCAGCTGAGCCTTGACCTGACGCCAGAGGCCGCAGAACGGGTTCGCAATTTGCGGCTAGATGGCCTAGAACTGCTGCCCCAACAGCAGCGCTTTTATCCTCAGCAGAGCCTGTTTGCCCCCATTGTAGGATTTGTCAATGTCGAGGGTGTGCCCCAGGCTGGGCTAGAAAGCGCCTTTGAGGAGGAGCTGTTAATGGAGACTGGGGCAGGGGATGCGTCAGCCGTGCCGCCAGCAGCAGGGCTCAACCCCTCGGTGCCTTCTGAGTTAACGGCCCCGCTCAAGCTGCAGCTAACGTTGGACAGCCGGTTACAGCGGGTTGCTCAGCAGGAGCTGCAAAACACGGTCGCTCGGCATGGGGCCAAACGGGGAACAGCTATGGTGATGGATGCCCAAACCGGCGCACTGCTAGCCATGGCCACCAGTCCGACCTACGATCCTAACCGGTACTACGAATCGGACATCACAGCCTTTAGGAACTGGGCGGTTAGCGATCTTTATGAACCGGGTTCGACTTTTAAGCCGATTAATATTGCGATCGCATTAGAAGTGGGAGCCATCACCCCAGAAGACAGCATCTACGACGAAGGACGGCTGCAGTTCGGCCAGTGGACAATTCAAAACTCAGACTATAGTCACGTAGGCGGACGGGGTCCCCTCTCTATTACCGACGTGCTGAAGTACTCCAGCAACGTGGGCATGGTCCACATCATGGACCGAGTCCGCAGCGCCACTTATTTCGACTGGCTGCAGCGCTTGGGTCTAGGCCGCTCCACGGGCATTGACCTGCCCTCAGAAGTCGTGGGGCAGCTCAAAGACCGAAATCAGTTTGTCAACAGTGCTGTTGAGTCGGCCACAGCCTCCTTCGGCCAAGGATTTGCCCTGACACCGATGCAGGTTCTTCAAATGCAGGCGACTTTAGCCAATGGGGGAAAACTAGTTACTCCTCACGTTGTCCAAGGCTTGGTAGACGACAAAGGCAGTCTTCGCTGGCAGCCAGATCGGCCCTCTCCTCAACCTTTGTTCTCTCCAGAGACAACTCAGGCCGTCATGGGGATGATGGAAAAAGTGGTGAGTGAGGGAACCGGCAAACCTGCCCAGCTGCCGGGCTACCGGGTGGGGGGTAAAACCGGAACGGCTCAAAAAGTGACCGATGCAGGGGTGTATGGCAACGGGCGGATCACAAGCTTTGTAAGTATCTTGCCCGTTGAGGCTCCGCGTTATGTGGTGCTAGCTGTCATTGATGAGCCCTTTGGTGACAACGCCTACGGCTCAACAGTAGCCGCGCCCCTAGTCAAGAGCATTATGGAATCGCTGGTGGTGATTCAGCGAATTCCGCCAGCCCAAGCAGCTCAGTAAAGAACCTGCTGGTTGTGAGGTGCGATGGGCCCCAAAGGGCCGATTTTTGACCATCGCGCCTCAAGCCAAACTGGTATCAACCCGCGCTAATCCTGAAACAGGATCTGCTCTAGCTGGTTAAGCGCCGCTTGAAAGTCATCATTGATAATCTGGATATCAAATTCGGTCGCAGCCTCAATTTCAGTTTGAGCTCGTTGCAGCCGCTTTTGAATGGAATCTTCGGCGTCCTGCCCGCGCTGGCGAATCCGCTGCTCTAGCTCACTCAGCGAAGGCGGCAAAACAAACAGCTGCAGCGCCTCTGGGAAAGAGGATCTAACTTGACGGGCTCCTTCCAGCTCAATCTCTAGGATGACCCAGTGGCCCGCCTGAATTAAATTGCTGACAGGTTGCCTGGGAGTGCCGTAGAAGTTACCCGCAAATTCGGCCCACTCCAGCAGCTGCCCCTGGTCAACCATCTGCCGAAATTCATCGCGACTGATGAAATAGTAATGCTGACCGTGTACCTCCCCAGGGCGCGGCGAGCGAGTTGTGGCCGATACTGAGAGCTGCAGCTCAGGATGACGCTGCAGCAGCGCCCGCAGCAGCGTGCCCTTGCCCACACCACTGGGGCCAGTAAACACAATTAGACGGCCCAAACGAAGGTTATTGATAGATCCATTGCCGGTTACGGCAGAAGTCTCAGGGGTCTCAAGGGTGGCGGTTGCAGAATAGAGCACAGTCATAGGTGTCAAGGCTGCTTCAGCGGATACGGATTTCTTATTCTATTCAAGACTGGGCACGTCAAAAAGGACGGTTGTCATGTATCTTTCGGCCCAGTCATCACCAAAAGCCTTTTCTAGCACCCGACGGGTCTTGTCATTTTGCTGCTGCTGCTGGCAGTAACGCTGTTGCCCCGCTAGAACAACGGCAGCTTCTTTGGGGTTAGGTGGGGTCGCAACCGCCTGCTGGCAGTGAACCTCTAAGTAGTCGGCAATGCGCTGCACGAAGGCGGCTTCTTCCTCGGTGTCTGCTGGACGAATGAACAGACAGAAGGGGGAGAAGATGGTGCCCCAGGTCGGCAGATCTCGGGCCTGAGAAAAAGAATGGGCAGGTAGAGCACTGAGCGCCTGGGTGTAGGCGTCAGATAGACTAGGCGCTGCTTCGGGGGCGGTGCTCACTACGGGTGAGAGATCGACAATGGCTGCACTGATTTGTCCTCGACCGCCGACCAAGTCGCACCCAAACATCGGCAGGGCATAGTCAGGACGGGGAAACATGACGCAGTGGAGAATATCAAGGGATTGCCCCACCCGAGCTAGCTCCAGATGCAGCTTGCGAAACTGGGGAGTCTGGTAGCATCGATTCTCAATCACCAGCCGCTCTCCTTCCAAGCGGCCTTCTACGTATCCCAAATCCTCCGGCAGCGTATAGGGAGAGAGATCCAGGTGGCGCTGCCAGACAGCTTCAATGGTGTCTGCGAGCTGCCGGATCATAGGGTGCTGCTGTTGCCGGATAGAGGCAGAAGTGGCTGACATGGCTGAATTAGGGTTAAAACTCCAGCATATCAGTCTGCTGAGTAGCTGGTGTTTGAGGCCCAATCAGGCTACCGTCACCGCGCAACCCTCAGGTTTCCAGGTATTCTGAAGGCTAGCGCAGCGTTTAGAAAGACGAGGCCTGCATTGGCGAATTTCCACCGTCGATCCATCAATTTAGAGTAGCCAGCCGTGAAACTCACAGATTGGATTAGCCTCGCTTGCCTAGGGATCGTTTTGGTCATTTTGTGGCAGTTTCGGCAGATTGTGCTGCTGATTTTTGCGGCAGTGGTGCTTGCGATCGCACTCAATAGCCTAGTTCGTCGTTTCATCAACCGCCTGGGCTGGAAGCGAGGGCAGGCAGTGCTAGCCGCCATGAGCATCGTGGGGCTCAGCAGCCTGCTACTGCTGGTGCTAGTGCTGCCCCTATTCATCAGCCAGTTTCAGGAACTGCTCGTCCTAATTCCTAGCGGTTTTGAGCAGCTGGGCCAATGGTTTGACGCTTTTAATGCCAATCCGCCTGAGTGGTTCCCCGAACCAGACGTCGATCTGTTGCCCAATTTCTCCGATCTGTTAGAGCAGGCAACCTCCTTGGGTTCCCGGGCGTTTGGCAACTTCTTTAGCTTTTTCTCCAGCTCAGTGGCGATCCTGCTGCAGATGCTGCTGCTGCTAGTGCTAACCCTGATGATTTTGTCAGACCCTTTAGCCTACCGACGACTGCTGCTAAGGTTGTTTCCCTCGTTTTACCGCCGTCGGGCCGACCACATTTTGGCCCGTTGCGAAGCGACTCTTCTAAACTGGCTAGGCGGCGTAGCGATCAATTCAGCCTTTGTTGCCATTCTCAGCTTTACTGGGCTCATTCTCCTGGGCGTGCCCTATGCTTTCGCCCACGCAGTGCTAACCGGCATTTTCAACTTCATTCCCAATATCGGGCCGACCATTAGCCTTGTTTTCCCCGTTTTTGTAGCCCTACTGCAGTCCCCTGGCAAAGCCCTAGCCGTCATTGTCCTATACCTACTAATTCAGAACCTGGAAAGCTACTGGTTTGGCCCCATGATGATGCAGAAGCAGGTGGCGCTGCTGCCAGCCGCGACCCTCATTGCTCAGATTTTCTTCGCCACTTTTTTGGGACCCCTCGGGCTGATTCTAGCCCTGCCATTGGCAGTCATCTGCAAAGTCTGGGTTGAAGAAGCCTGGATCATTGATGTTTTAGAAAGGGAAGACTCGGCTACTGCCCTTGCTCCTGCGCTGCCAGCAGCTGATCCGCCTGTAATATCGCCAGCAGTCCCGCCAGCAGTCCCTGCGACTGAAGACGAGCTGCCCTAGATTGAGCAATCCCCAACTGGCCGTTCCTAAACACTTTGACGCCTGTGCTAGCTAACCTTTTGCAGCGTCTGCGCCATGATCACAGCATGGGTGGAGAGCTCTGGTTCGTCCGCTGCTGGTCGCCGCTGAATAAATTGTCCATCTGGCTGCAGTTCCCAAGCCTGGCGGTTGTCTTTTAGAGAGATTTCCAGGATGGTTTTGATTTCATCCTTCAGCTTCACATCCTCTACCGGCACAACCGCCTCTACTCGGCGATCCAGGTTGCGCGTCATCCAGTCAGCGCTGCCAATGTACAGCTCTTCCTGATCGGCGTTGTAGAAGTAGAAGATGCGGGAATGCTCTAGGAAACGGCCAATGACGCTGATCACCCGAATATTTTCGCTGATTCCTGGCAGCCCAGGCCGCAGGCAGCAGGTGCCTCGCACAATCAGATCAATCTGCACCCCAGCCTGTGAAGCCTCGTAGAGCAGCCGAATAATCCTGCCGTCTACAAGGGAGTTCATCTTGGCGATGATTTTGCCAGTGCCGCCTGCCTGAGCGTGATCAATCTCCCGCTGGATTAGGGCCACCATGCGATCGCGCAGCGTTAGAGGAGCCACCAACAGCTTGCGATAGGCCCGCTGCAGCGAATACCCCGTGAGAAAATTGAACAAATCGCTGAGGTCAGCCCCCAGATCCCCCCGGCAGCTAAACAGCCCTAAATCCGTATAAAGCTTGGAGGTCTTGGGATTGTAGTTACCCGTCCCAATATGCACGTAGCGGCGGATCTCGTCGCCCTCCAACCGCACAACCAAAGTCGTTTTGGTATGGGTCTTGAGCCCAACCAGGCCGTAGACCACATGGACCCCAGCATTCTCCAATTGTTTAGCCCAGACAATGTTATTTTCCTCATCAAAGCGGGCTTTTAACTCCACCAGCGCCACCACCTGCTTGCGGTTTTCTGCCGCTCGAATCAGCGCATGCACAATAGGAGAATCGCCAGAGGTGCGGTAGAGCGTTATTTTAATTGCTAGCACCTTAGGATCTTGAGCAGCCTGGGTAATAAACTCCTGCACCGACTTGGTAAAAGACTCATAGGGGTGATGCACCAAAATGTCCCCCTCCCGGATCGCCGCAAAGATATTGGGAGCGTGCTCCACAAAAACCTCTTCCCCGTTCTCATCAAGATCGACCACTGGGCGCAGTCGAGGAGGGGTAATGCTGCTCCAGTGCTTGTCCTTAAGATCGGGCAGCGGCAGTGACAAAAAGAAAAACAAATCCTTCAGGTTTAGCAGCCCGTCAATCTCATAGACCTCGTTTTCAGTCACCTTCAGTTCCTGCATCAGGCCCTGACACAGATCAGCCGGCATCGTTGAGGCAACTTCTAGTCGGCAGATAAAGCCAACCAGGCGGCGCTTACTAATCTCCTGCTCAATGGCAAGCAATAGATCGTCGGCCTCGTCTTCCTTGACCGGAAAATCAGCATCTCGGGTGAGCCGAAAAAGGTGATGATCCTTGATCGTCATGCCGGGAAACAGGAAATCCAAATGTTCTGCAATCACCTGCTCTAGGGGCACTCCCACCCAGAGGTAGGTTTCTCCCTGATAAATATTGAGCGGCTCTGGCAGCGTCACAAACCGAGGTAAGCTGCCAGGCACCTTAACGCGTGCCAGTTTTTGAGTGCCATTTTCTGGATTTTCGACCCGCACAGCCAGGTTCAGGCTGAGGTTTGACATGCGGGGAAAAGGGTGAGCCGGATCGACGCTCAAGGGCGTCAGCACGGGAAAGATTCGCTTCTCAAAGTACGCCTTCAAATGCACCTTTTGCGCCTGCTCAAGATCCGCATAGTCCAGCAAATAGGCTCCGTGCTGCCTGAGCTCAGGGCAGAGCGTCTGCTTAAAGACTCGATCCTGCTCAGCTAGCTTCTCACGCAGGTGACCTCGAATGGCCTCAAGCTGTTGGGCGGGAGGCATACCATCTGGCGTTTTAGGGTGTACTCCTACCTGCACCTGATCCATCAGGCCCGACACCCGCACCATGAAAAATTCGTCTAGGTTCGAGCTAAAAACTGCCAGAAACTTCAGTCGCTCCAATAGGGGCGTGCGTTCGTCTAAAGCTTCATGCAGCACGCGGTCATTAAACTTCAGCCAGCTCAGATCCCGGTTGAAATAGTACTGCGGATCATTTAGATCAATGCTGAGTTTTGCTACTGCTGCCTTTGCCTTCGTCATTGCTTTACCTGAAGCTTTAGCCGCAACATTGTATGGGTTTAACTTGATCCTCAGGTTAAGGGTTTTTGGCGGCATTGGCCAAAGTCTAAACGTCCAGCTAGCTAACACCAGGTATTTTGGCAGTGGGGCTAGGTTGGTGCCGAAGGGAACAAAAGAAGAGTTAGCAGTTCGAACAACCTCTACAGCCAGAAGGCACTTTTACAGAAGAATTTTGGGTCTAGATTTTCTCTCTAGGAGACTCAACCGTAAGGACCTTGACTCAGTCTCTTTAAAGATCGTTACGAGGAATCATTCGGTGATAATCTGGAGGTTGGCGCTTTGGAACGTAACACTCTCTTAAGAAAGCCGCCGAATAAGCTGATCACGAGATAGGCGCAAGCATGGTCACCACTGCAGAGAAGACGAATATCGGCTACATCACTCAGATCATTGGCCCGGTTGTGGACGTTAAGTTTGCTAGCGGCCAGCTTCCCAAGATCTACAACGCCCTCAAAGTTCGGGGAACCAACCCGGCAGGCACCGAAGTTTCTGTAACCTGTGAAGTTCAACAGCTTCTGGGCGATTCCCAAGTGCGGGCTGTTGCCATGAGCTCCACCGATGGGATGGTGCGCGGCATGGAAGCCGTTGATACCGGTGCTCCCATCAGCGTTCCTGTCGGTGCAGCAACCCTAGGCCGGATTTTTAACGTGCTGGGCGAGCCTGTAGACGAAAAAGGTCCGGTTAACGCTGAAGTGACCTCTCCCATTCACCGCAATGCTCCTAAGCTAACGGAACTGGAAACCAAGCCTTCAGTATTTGAAACCGGAATTAAGGTTATTGACCTACTGGCTCCCTATCGTCGAGGCGGCAAAGTCGGCCTGTTTGGCGGTGCTGGTGTGGGCAAAACCGTTCTGATTCAGGAACTGATTAATAACATCGCCAAAGAGCACGGTGGCGTGTCTGTATTCGGCGGCGTGGGTGAGCGCACCCGCGAAGGTAACGACCTCTACAACGAATTTATTGAATCGGGCGTAATCAATGCCGACGACCTAGGGCAGTCCAAGGTTGCCCTGGTCTACGGTCAAATGAACGAGCCCCCCGGAGCCCGGATGCGGGTAGGTCTGTCGGCTCTGACGATGGCCGAGTATTTCCGGGACGTGAATAAGCAGGACGTGCTGCTGTTCATCGACAACATCTTCCGCTTTGTGCAGGCTGGCTCTGAAGTGTCTGCTCTGCTAGGCCGGATGCCTTCTGCTGTGGGATACCAGCCCACTCTAGGTAACGAGATGGGCATTCTGCAAGAGCGTATCACCTCGACTCTAGAAGGATCGATTACTTCGATTCAGGCAGTCTACGTTCCTGCAGACGACTTGACTGACCCAGCTCCTGCAACGACCTTTGCCCACCTAGATGCCACCACCGTACTCTCTCGGGGTCTGGCGTCTAAGGGTATTTACCCTGCGGTAGATCCGCTAGATTCTACCTCTACAATGCTTCAGCCCAGCATTGTAGGTGAGGAGCACTACCGCACGGCCCGTGCGGTTCAGGCAAACCTACAGCGCTATAAGGAACTGCAGGACATCATTGCCATTCTGGGCCTAGATGAGCTGTCTGAGGACGACCGGCTAACCGTAGCTCGGGCTCGTAAAATCGAGCGCTTCCTCTCCCAGCCCTTCTTCGTCGCTGAAGTCTTTACCGGCTCCCCTGGGAAGTACGTCAGCCTGGAAGACAGTATCAAGGGCTTCAATATGATCCTGGCAGGCGAACTAGATGACGTGCCTGAGCAGTGCTTCTACCTCAAGGGCGGCATTGACGAGGTGATAGCCGCTGCTGAGAAACTAAAGTCTGCTAGCTAACCCTGCCGCTGCCGCTAGCTTTTCTGGCAATACCGGGAGAGCTAGCGGCAGTGCAGGTCGATGCGTTGTCTATCACAGGGGTTCTTAAAACTGCTATGGCATTAACCGTGCGCGTCGTTGCGCCAGATAAGACGGTGTGGGATTCTCCCGCTGAAGAAGTAATTTTGCCCAGCACCACAGGGCAACTGGGTATTTTGAGCGGCCACGCTCCCCTGCTCACAGCTTTAGATGTTGGCGTACTGCGCGTTCGGGCTGACAAAGAGTGGGTTGCGATCGCACTTATGGGCGGTTTCGCCGAAGTCGAAGCAGACGAAGTCACGATTCTCGTCAATGGCGCGGAGCGCGGCGACGGAATTGATCGTGAAACTGCCCGCAAAACTTACGAAGAAGCCCAGACTCGCATGAATCAGGTCTCTGTCGATGACCGGCAGGCCACTATTCAGGCGAAGCAGTCGCTCAAACGGGCCCGGGCGCGTCTGCAGGCAGCAGGCGGCTCTATCTAACCCTGTTTCTGCTTTAAACCTTGAAATGGGGTAGCTAACGCTACCCCATTTGCTAAATAGCTAAGCACACAAAAAATCTCTGTCAGTTGCGACAGAGATTTTGAAACTTAAGGCGAGATTAGCAGACAAACTCACGAACTACCGGTAAAAGCCACTTCAGGGAATTTAGACTGAGCCTCCGTCATTGGACGGCCTTTCCCTTCTTCTTGCCAGTAGTTGATAATTTCGGTGGCCTTGTTGAGCAGATCGATCCGCTCAGTTTCCTCGATCCAGGGTTTGCCTTCCAATTCTGTCTTCATTTGCTCCCACGCATCATTGCGGGGCCAGAAGAAATAAGAAGTGAGAGGACTGGTGCCCTTCCCTACGACCTGGTCAACAGCCAGTGCGACATCGTTCTCAAGCCAGAGAACCTTTAGGACAAATCTTGACAAAGAAACCTCCGCTGCGACCTTGGGCAAAAATACTACAGTCCACTATCTTACCGTAATTGTTACCTTCGATAAAGGTTCTAGGTTAGCTTGATGACACGACCTGCCAGCCAAGCCATTGCTGTATTTGATATTGATGGCGTTTTAAGAGATGTTAGCGGCTCCTATCGCCGGGCCTTGGCAGACACGGTAGAAGCCTTTACCCAAGGAAAGTACCGCCCAAGCGTAGAGGAGATTGACTGGTTAAAGCGTGAGGGCTGCTGGAACAACGACTGGGAAGCTTCGCAGGAACTGGTTTTAAGATATTTTGAAGGCCAGGGCACAGCCCGTCAGGAGGTTGCTCTAGACTATTCGAGCGTGGTTCGGTTCTTCCAGAGCCGCTATCGAGGCCCCAACCCCGACAACCCCGATTACTGGACAGGCTACATTGCCGATGAGCCGATTTTGGCGCGGCGCGGCTATTTTGAGAGTCTGACCCAGTCTGGCGTTGCCTGGGGCTTTTTTAGTGGGGCTACCCAAGGATCTGCCCGGTTTATTTTGGAGCGGCGCATTGGCCTGAGTGCGCCGATTTTGGTAGCGATGGAAGATGCGCCAGGGAAGCCCGACCCTACCGGCCTGTTCTCTGTGGCTGAGAGCTTATTTAACCAGCATCAGCTGGCTGCCCCTACCCCAGTTGTGTATGTGGGCGATACGGTTGCTGACATGCAAACGGCGGTTGCGGCTGCCCAGCAGCGCTGCGATCGCATTTGGTTAGGCGTCGGCGTCTTGCCACCCCATGTTCGCCAGCAGGGGACGGCCTACGCTGCAGACTATGCCCAAGCGCTGCGGCAAGCAGGTGGCATTGCTGTTTTAGACGAAGTGGAGCAGCTGACTCCAGATCGAATTTGGGCTTTGGTATCTGCGGCCGTGACTGACGAAGGGCACTAGGCTGCGGGTGCAGCTGGCCTGGTTCCTCAAACTTTGGTTCGCCAAACTACAGCCTAAAACACTTGCTCCAATAAATAAGGGGGCATCGAAGCCCCCTTAAGGTTCAATCGCTTTAAATAGGGTTTTAGGCTAGATTTAGCCCTCAGCCACGCGGCGGCGCAGCGTTAAAGCTCCACCACCTACCACCAACATGCCGAGGATGACGGAGGGTTCGGGCACTTGGGAGGGAGCGCCCTCTTGAATGCCACGCACCACAAAAACGACATCGTTAAAGTCGCGGTCAGACCCCTGCTGCTGGGTGCCAAACAGATCCTCAAAGGCCAGCAGGACGTATTTCTGCTTTTCAACCACATCGAAGTACTCGAAGGCCAGCAGGTGCTCTAGCTGGTCAGGGTTTTTAGCAGGGTTGGCTCCGTAAGTATAGCCATTGGCGTTTTTGAAGCCGTCGGCCTTGATTGCGAAATCGAGCTGAGTGGGACCGCTGAAACTGCCCAGATTCACTCCCTGGCCCAGGGACAGAGGCCCGTCTTTTTCGGACAGAATGCTTTTGCTTGAAGAAATGTCGTTAAAAATCAGCGCGCTGGAACCACCATTGGCGCTGTAGAAGAGCTGGTTCCGGTATCTGGCCCCCTCATTGATGAAGAAGACCTCGACTGGATCGACCCCGTTCCAAAAAAGTGACTGAGGATTTAGCAGGGTAAGTTGGGCATCGTTGAGAAAATTTCCCTCGACATTAACTTTGGAGTTAAAGGTACTCCAGAGATCTGGACGGAGGGCAAGGGCGTGGGCTGGCTCTGTGGCTGTAAGACAAAGAGAAGCAGCCGACGCTGCAACCAAACTGGTTACAAACGTACGGTTCATGGGGAACTCCTTAGTTAAAGATAGGTTTGTTCGGGAACACGTCAGGGGCTGCCCAGCGAAAGGGGTAAGCAGCAATTCGGTCAGTGACTTAAGAGCTGCTGGTTGGCCGGGAAATCACGAATGAGCTAGCGTTTTGATCGTAAAAATTCTTGGCTGCTTTGTCTTGAGTGATTACCCCAGAGTTGCCTCGATCCTCAGCCTACACTCTATAAAGGAACTATAAAGACACGGACTGCAAAGGTGAACGCTAGAGCTGATTTCCTACGCTGGTTCCTTTAGAAACCGACACTGCCCCCTAGGAACCTCTAGGCAAGCTACGGAACAGCGCAGGAATCCAGTAGGGTGAATAAAGGCAGTTGGGAACCTCAGTTTACGACAGCTAATGGGTTAAGACAGTTGGTGGGTAAAACAGCCAGCGAACGTATGGGTAGAACAGGTGGCTTCTTCTAGACCTCGAAAACAGTTTGGCCAGCACTGGCTCCGCAGTGAAAAGGTGCTGCAGGCGATTGTGGCGGCAGCGGCGGTGAGCCGTTGCGATCGCATCCTAGAAATTGGCCCCGGCACCGGAGTTTTGACTCGTCAGCTGATGGCGCAGGCAGCGGCCGTTGTAGCCGTCGAGATTGACTGGGATCTCTGCCGTAAGCTAGTCCAGCAGTTTGCCCAGGCCGATAATTTTGTGCTGCTCCAGGGAGACTTTCTCACGCTAGACTGGCGGGCAGCCTTAGAGGCTCAGCCGGGATATAGCCTGGGCCTGCCCAATAAAGTAGTGGCTAACATTCCCTACTACATCACAGGGCCAATCCTAGAAAGGCTATTGGGCACGATTGCAAATCCCAGTCCCTGCCCCTTTGACTCCATTGTGCTGTTAGTGCAGCGAGAAGTCGCCGATCGGCTCTATGCCAAGCCCGGGTCGCGGGCCTTTGGGGCACTTTCGGTGCGGGTACAGTATCTAGCAGCCTGTGAGCGGGTGTGCCTGGTGCCAGCCAGTGCCTTTTATCCGCCCCCTAAAGTCGAATCTGCCGTGGTGCGGCTGACGCCGCGTCCGGTTTTGCCCGCCGCCGAAGATCCCCGTCTGCTGAACCAGCTTGTGACTTTGGGCTTTTCTAGCAAGCGCAAAATGCTGCGAAACAATCTCAAGGGAACGATTGACCGCGACCACCTGACCGCTCTCATGACCGCTCTGCAAATTCCAGACCAGGCCAGAGCCGAGGATCTCGGGGTGGAGCAGTGGGTCGCATTGAGTAATACAATCCTGAAGGAAAAAACAAACGCCCCCGAAGCGTGATTCAGCTGAGCCTGGCTCTACCACAACTCCCTACTAGTCGCTTCAAGACCTCTTTCTTCTCTACTCTTTTCTCCTGACCCCTCACCCCCTGATTCCCATGCGTTTCTACTCGCTGCTGGCAGCGGCCAAAATCAACCTGTATCTGGAAATTATTGGGGCTCGACCCGACGGCTTCCATGAACTGGTCATGGTGATGCAGAGCATCAGCCTGAGCGATCGGGTGACCGTCCGCAGCATTGGCGTTGATCAAATTCGCCTGCGCTGTGACAACCCTCTGGTGCCAACCGACAAGACCAACTTGGCCTACCGAGCGGCAGCCCTGCTGGTTGAGCGGTTTCCGGCAGCCATGACGCGTTTTGGAGGGGTAGAAATTACGCTGGAAAAGCGGATTCCGGTGGGGGCGGGGTTGGCAGGAGGATCATCTAATGCTGCAGCAGTGCTAGTGGGGCTAGATTTATTGTGGGAGCTGGGGTTGACTCAGGGGGAACTGCAGGTGCTGGGCGCAGAACTAGGCTCAGACGTGCCTTTTTCGATCTTGGGGGGAACTGCGATCGCAACGGGTCGGGGCGAGCAGCTAGATCCCCTTTCTGGCGTTGACGAGCTCCACGTTGTCCTGGCCAAATACGAGGACTTAGCAGTCTCCACCCCTTGGGCTTACCAAACCTACCGTAGCCAGTTCGACAGTTCTTATCTGTCAGACGAGGCTGGATTTGCCTTGCGTCGGGCCGAGGTGCGCTCAGGAGCCATGGTTTCAGCGTTGACTCAAAAGGATCGCGCTGGCATTGGCCGGGCTTTGTGCAATGATTTTGAGAAGGTGGTCTTTGAGGCCCACCCCCAAGTCGCTCAGCTCCGAGATGTGATGACCGAGGCAGGCGGGCTAGGCACGCTCATGTCGGGATCGGGGCCGACGGTATTTACGCTGGCAACGTCGGCAGCCGAGGCTGAGGCTATTCAGAAGCAGGTGTGCGATCGCATCGCTGATCCCAACCTGAAGACTTGGACAGCCCGCTGTACAGCCTCTGGAGTTCGGCTAGACACCTCGAGCAAACTGAGCTAGGTAGGCTTGTGCGATGCTATAGATAGCAACTTTTGGAGGTCGAGCAATGGCCGATACCCCTACCCCATCCGAGGCAAAGACCGGTGCCAGTACTCTCTCCCCAACCGGCAAGATTTTGCGCTGTTTTAGCGGAGCCTTTATCTCAGGCTCTCTAGCAATCCTAATCTACCGGCTGATGCTCTCGATTGCCCTCACTTTTGCCAACAAGCCAGTCACGTCCGACAACACGGCTGTGATCAATCTGTCCTCCGCCGTGCGAACGCTGGTAGTTGGCACCGTAGCCTTAGGCGCAGGCGTGTTTGGTCTGGCCGGACTGGGGCTGTTTTTGCTAGGTATTCAGCTGACGCTGCAGCGTCTGTTTAGAAAATCTGAGACGCCTTCCGAGTCTTGACAAGGTGCGTCTAGCCCCAAAGCCGCCATCTTTAGCTGATCCCAACGTTCTAAGGCAGGCTCAGATGATCTCTGGTAGGGGCCGGCTTGGCCTTTGTTGCCTCCAGCTAAACCCCTTGCCCTAGCAGACTTAGCTGAACAGCATAAGGCTACCAGTTACCAGGATTACAGCTACCAGTAGGGTCGATAGCCAGCCTACGCGATCTCGTAAAGAGTTGATCTGAGCAGCCTGAATTTCGACCAGCGGGGGCAGTTTAGCAGGAGGCAGTTCGGCAGGCTTGGGCACCACGTCAATCAGGGCAGGGTCTTCCTCTGGGGGAATGGGGTGGCGCGGTTGCCGAGCAGCCTGGGAATAGAGCCAGTCAGCAATGAGCTGAGGAGCCTTTTTCTGCAGTCGGCGAAGGGCAAAAAAACGGAATGCCGGTTTGCTCATGCGCGCAACTGCTTTGAGCGGGCCTCTGAGGGATTGGGCAGAAATTTTGCGGTTAATGAGGCGCACTGAAGCAATGTCGTAGAGACAGTCCAGAACCATCTTGACGGTAGTCTCTTCGCGCTGAAAAAGATTGTCTAGAATGCGCTTTACGTCTTTTAAGCGCTCTAATTCTAAATCTTCCTCTTCTGCTGATATAAGAGCGTCTGGGCCTCGCTTGCGGTACATTGCGATCGCATTCCAACGTTAATTGTGTAAAGGTGGGGCTACCTAACGTTTCGGGTTTACCCCTTACTTTACTACTTACGTATAGCGTCTACCTAACCTTAATAGTAACTGTTTCGTCCGTTCAGAAAAATCATCTGGAGAAAGAGTTTGGCGTCTGCCCTATGAGATGAGTAGGCAGTGAATTAGGATAGCGATAGAGCAACGTTTTTGACATCGAGCAGCATTGCGTTTAGTTGGGTCATCCTGGCAGTTGGGTCACACTCGACGTTTTTAAGGAGCAAGCATGGCAGCAACACCTGACACCCTGCAACAGGGAGAACTGCTCAATCGACTGGTGATTGATATCAACACCACCGAAGTCGTCGGACGGGTCGCGGAAGTGCTGGTAGACGCCCAGGCCCACCAAGTGGAAGGCATTGTGTGTAAGGGGGGGCTGATGGGGCGGGAGCGCCGCACCTTTAGCTGGGTCCAGATTGAGTCGATTGGCAAAGACAGCGTAGTTGTCAGACCCATCACTGACCATGCTCCCCACCGGCTAGATCAGGCCCAACCCATGACAGGGCAGGAAGTGTGGTCAGATGCTGGCGACCGGGTGGGGCAGCTAGTGGATTTTCGGATGAACTCACGCACTGGTCTAATTTTGGCCTATGGCTTTGCGCCGGAGGGGCTGCGAGGACTAACCGAAGATGTCTATACCCTGGCTCCTGAGGCCGTCATTAGTGTCGGCCGTAAGCGCATCATGGTGCGAGACTCGGCAGTGAGCGCTCCAGTAATTTTTGGGCCAGGGTGGGCACACAGAGCGGCAGACGCGGCGGCAGCCCTCAAGGAAGACTATGCCCATACCCGCGAACGGCTCGGCCCAACGCAGCAAAGCTCTCAAGAGATTGCCGACCAGCTACAGGAGCGCGTCCAGAAGCTATCAGATACCGCGAAAGACCAGTGGGGTCAGGTGTTTGGTCAGGTAAAACAGCGCACTCGCAAGTTGCGCAGTCAGCTGCGAGAAACCGTCAGCGATATGACCGCAAATCTGCCTGCAGGCCAGCAGCGAGATCAGGATAATCCATCTGTGACTATTGACGTGGACTCAATGGAAGTTTGGCCGGATGAGGACGAACCCTCAAGTACTCCGTTGGAGCCGCCTAGTTCTTTGTCTTGAGGGTAAAAGGCAAAAGATAGAAGGTTTTGCTCTCCTGTCTCCTCATTTGCCTAAATCAGCCGTGATCGCTTGGAAATCCCGGTTTCCCAGGAAAGGGCTAGGGCTTTACGAAAGTCGTTCATGGCCAGTTCGGCGTCTTGCTGTAGCTGAATGCTGGTATGTCCTCGACCAATATAAGCTTCGGCCAAATGAGGGTCTAGTTCAATGGCTTGGTTAAAATCTTCTAGGGCTGTGGTCCAGTCTTGCACGTGATACAGGGCGTAGCCGCGATGACAGTAGGCTAGAGCGTAGCTGGGTTTGAGTAAGATCGCTTTGTCAAAGTCGGCGATTGCCTCCATGTAGCGTTGGAGTTCGCTGAAGATTCTGCCCCGGTTGGCATAGACACGAGGGGCTGTTGCATTGAAGCGGCTGGCCAGGGAAAAATCTGCGATCGCACCTTCCAAATCGCCAACCTGAGCCCGTAGAGTGCCCCGATGGTCGTAGAGGTCGGCCAACCGGAAGCGCAGATTTAGAGGCTTATCTTCACTCAGGGTGTCTTGAGGGCTGGACAGGGCTAGACCCACCAGGGTCTGGTTGTAGGCCTGCTCCTGCAGGCTGGGGTCAAGCTCGAGCACCGTTGTGTAGTCGTCGATTGCGCCTGGGTAGTCGCCCAGTTCGTGGCGCAGCATGCCCCGGTTGATATAAGCTTCTACAAAATCGGCCTGCTGGGCCAATGCCTGATTGAGATCTAGCGCCGCCTGATAAAAGTTACCCAGCTGAAAATAGGCGACCGCGCGGTAGTTATAGGCTTCGGCCAGCTTGGGCTTGAGCTGGAGCGCCTGATTTAAATCGGCAATGGCCAGTTGATAGGCCTCCCGGCGGTTCTGGGCGAGGGCCTCATGGGCTCCCTGTTTGAGGTAGGTTAGGCCTCGCCAGAGATACATCTTGGCAAACCTAGGCTGACGCAGGAGAACGGTTGTAAGATCTGCGATCGCACCGCTATAGTTTTCTAAATCTAGGCGCAGTCGCCCTCGATTAGCAAAGGCTTTGACCCCCTCAGGCGCTAACCGAATAGCCGTATCAAAGTCGGCTAAGGCCGGCTCTACTTGGCCCAGCACTCGGAAGGTGCTGCCTCGGTTAATGTAGGCATTGACAAAATCAGGGCTGAGCTGAATGGCGCGAGAAAAATCTTGGATAGCCGCTTCTGGGTTCTGGAGATCGCGGTAGGCACAGCCCCGGTTGTAGTAGGCTTTGGCACAGCTAGGATCGAGATGAATGATCTGATCAAATTGGGCAATCGCTGTTTGAAAAGAGCCCAGGCGGGCCTGTTCAATACCCGTATTCAAAAGATCTGCAATGGACATAGGACTTACCTGGCAGGGTTAGCAGCGAGAGGACAGACTCGTCCGATCCTGCAAAGACGCAAACAGGTTCAAGCGACACCCTTATTATGGGCAGCGATCCTGCCAACGACCATTCCATCGGCACAATCCCCTCAGAAACTTTATTTTCAGGCTTTTTAACCCTAGGTTCAGCGCTTGGCGGCGGCTAACAGGGCTTGTGCCGTTCGATTGTGCCGCTCTACCAGCAGCGGCAGATCCAAGGTAGTCAGGCGGCCTTGGTCGATAACCTTGCGCCCGTTGATAAAGCTGTAGGCTACCCGGTCAACCCGGCACAGTAGAAGGGCCGCCACTAGGTCAGCATAGGCCCCCGCAAAGGCTGGGCTATCGATATTCACGGCAATAAAATCAGCGGCCATACCTGCTGCCAGATAGCCGATGTCGTCTCGGCCCAGCACTCGCGCTCCACCCCGCGTCGCGATTTCCAGGGCCTCACGAGCAGTCAAGGCAGCGGGGTCTTCCTCACGCACGCGGGCCAACAGCAGTGCCGTTCGCGCCTCCTGAAAAAGATGACCGGCATCGTTTGAAGCAGAGCCATCAACGCCTAGCCCTACAGGCACTTTGTGGTCGAGCATTTGGCGGAGAGGGGCCATGCCGCTAGCCAACCGCATATTGCTACAGGGGCAGTGGGCAACGCCTGTGCCGGTTTGACCAAAAGTTGCGATCGCAGCCTCGTCCAGCTTCACGCAGTGGGCATGCCACACATCCGGCCCCAGCCAGCCCACCGAGCGAGCATAGTCTTCCGGCAGCAGGCCAAACCGCTCTAGGCTGTAGGCCACGTCATTGGCATTTTCTGCCAGGTGGGTGTGCAGGCGTACCCCTGGATGCGATCGCGCCAGCGCCGCCGACTCCCGCATCAGGTCCTGGGAAACAGTAAAGGGAGAACAGGGTGCTAGCGTAACCCGCAGCATGGCATAGCGAGCATTGTCGTGGTATTGCTCAATCAGCCGCTGAGAGTCCTTGAGAATAAAATCCTCCTGCTCCACCATCGCATCGGGCGGCAGCCCTCCCTGACTCTGACCCAGGCTCAAGCTGCCCCGGCTAGCATGAAACCGCAGCCCAATTTCCTGAATCGCCTCAATCTCGTCATCCAAGGTGCAGCCATTGGGATAGATATAGAGATGATCGCTGGCGGTCGTACAGCCCGACAGCATCAGTTCAGCCGCCGCAATTTGAGCACTCACCCGAATCGCCTCTGACGACAGATTGGCCCAAATCGGCAGCAGTCCCTGCAGCCAGCCAAAGAGTTCCGAGTTCTGCGCCGCCGGAACCGCCCGCGTCAGAGTTTGAAAAAAATGGTGATGGGTGTTGACTAGCCCTGGCAGAACCACATGACGATCCTGCAAGTCCAACACCTCATCTGCGGTCTGCGGCAGTTCAGCCGTCGTACCCACCTGCTCAATCACACGATCTCGTACCCACAGCGCCCCCTGCCGGATCTCCCGCCGCTGCCCATCCATTGTCACCAGCGTGTGAATGTTTTTGACCAGAAGCGTGGACACAGCTGTCTATCCTTGGCAAGTAAAGGACGTAGGCATTCCTGTAATGGAGATCCTACGCTCATAGTTTTACATCGGAAAGGCAGAACTAGAACACAGAACCAGAGCACAGAAAATGGGGGCAGGAATTTCCTGCCCCCATAGCTAAGTCTTCAACTTCTCGCAAACAAACTTCTAGCCGTGTCAGACCACTCGAACTCGATAAAAATTAGTCTTCCAGCACTTCAATTTCGACTGGAGTTGCCGGAGCTTCAGTAGCGGTCTTAGTGCTGGCCGAAGGGGCAGCCACGCTGTAGCGACGCGCTTTCTGGAACTGCTCTTTGACGCGCTGGTAGCGATCGCCATATTCCTGAGTCAACTCGCTATCCACTTTTACGGTGTAGCGATTAACTTGCCGTCCAAGCAGCTGTATCCAATCAGCACGGCGATCGCGCACTAGGCCAAAGAGTTCGGTCAATAGCTGCCGCCAGGAAGGTAGAGCCTTTTCAGTGGTTTCTCCACCAGCTTGCGCCTCAATCAAAATGAGGTCACTCTCTACAGCAGAAGCTTGAGGTGCACGGGTCGCTTCACCGCTCACGTCTTGCATCTTTAAATAGGCAATCAGGCCAGCTAAAGCTTCCCGGCTTAGCTCCCGGATTTCAGAAGACCCCCCCTTCAGTTCTGTAAACGCTTCTGAGGAGGCTGATTTCAAAATTTCACGCAGTCGAGATGCTCTCTGGCCACCAACCTCTTGAGCCTTTTGCCAGTCAGTATTGAGCTGTTCTTTTACAGAAGTAGTCATGTGTTCTCTCTCAATTGAAGAATAGTTGATTTAGAAAGGGTTAGGCGACCGAAACTGAGGGGACGTCAATCACAGCTTCTTCAGCCTTCTCAGAGGAGTTTGAAGTAAACTTTCGCCCGACATGGCGTCGATTTTCGAGCAGAAATTGGCTGATCTCAGTGATGGCAAGTGTGGCGATTAAGCCATCATCAATCCAGCCAATCACCGGGAAGATATCAGGCAAAAAGTCTAGCGGACTCACCAGATAAAGCAAGGAACCTAAGATCACCCACCAGCGCCATTTAGGATGGCGAATCAGGTTGCGATACCTGTTTTCAATAGCTCGACCCAGCAGCCGGTTTTTCATGCTTGTCTCCTCTGTCCTTTGAATTGATCGTGACAGATCAAAGAACAGAGGTCAGGTGTGGCTTACCAGAGTAGCTCAGCGGTTTTTACACCGTCTAAACCGAATACGGTTACCAGAACAAATGATTGAGCCAGCCTTGAAACAGCTTGATGCCTGCGGGCTCCTGATACTGGGCAGGCAGCAACGCTAGTAGCGCTTGCTCTACTTGGGCCAGCGCTGCATCAATCTCCTGGCGCTTGGGGCGCTTGCTTTGACCCAATGGTAGAGGTTTGCCAAAGCGCACCGTCAGCGTTTTACGGAAGTAAAGGTTTTGGGTACCAATCAGGGCAACCGGCACGATGGGAACTCCCGAGCGGATTGCATAGATCACCGTACCCCGCTTAAGCGGCAAATGTAGCTGTCCTTCCTGACTGCCCAAACGTCCCTCGGGAAACAGCAATAGGCTGTCTCCCCGCTTGAGAATGGCTTGAACAGATTCGTCAATCTGCCGCAACTGTTGAATTGAGCTGCCGTTGGGGACGTGCTGCTCAATGTCGTTAGCAAGAGGCTTCAAGTCGTCTTGACCAGCTTTAGCAGCGGCGATAACCGCTAGTTCTTCCTTCCACCACCGCTCTAGAGGAATCACTCCCCCAGCCCAGCCAGCTAGCCAGCGCTTCCAGCGTTGGTTGTAGAGAGTGCGGGCATCGCCCAGGATGTAGTAGTAGGGGGTAGGCGGCACTACGGCCAGCAGCAAAAAGGGGTCGATGTGGCCCAAATGGTTTCCCACCAGAACGACTGGCTCTCGGGGGATATATTCAGGATTTTCGATTCGAATTCGAAATAGGGCCTTGAGCCACCGACGCATAACCCAACGGCGGAAAGAGCCGCTTACCCTTGGATCGGGCTTACCCTCGGCAATAGCCCCAATTTCGTCTAAGGCTTCCTGAATATGTTTGCGAACTTCTGGATGGCGGGCGGCATCAACCCCCTGGCGAACTCGCTCTAAAACTGCTGGGGTTAACAACAGGGTGATGTCAGAATGCTCCGCTGTGGAAGTCGCCTGCTCATCTGTTCCCTTGTTCATGCCCAGTCTCCAAAAGTACCTTACAAAAGCACGTTGTCAGGCATCTTCACCCGACTCTGCTCTTTTGAGGGAAATGGGATAACAATCTTTAGAAAGACGGGGAGACGCGTCTCCCCGTTCTCGTGTCTATGACCGGTTTGCCGCTATAATCTCGTCCAAAATGGGCTGTGCCCCTTCTGCCCTGAGTTGCCGGGCCAGTCGAATACCGATATCTTCAGCTTCGCTGGTGCTGCCTTGAACAGCGTTCTTCACGAGGCGCTGACCGTCTAGGCTAGCGACCACACCGGTCAGCGTTAAAGTATCGCCTTCTAAAACCGTATTGACGCCGATGGGCACCTGGCAGCCACCTTCTAGTTCCCGCAAAAAGGCTCGTTCTGCCAAACAGCGGGCGGTGGTCGGCGCATGGGAAAGAACCTTCAGGAGGGCCAGAATTTCTTCATCGCCTTCCCGGCACTCGATACCTAATGCGCCCTGACCCACTGCATGCAGGGAGATTTCGGAGGGCAAAATTTCGTGAATGCGATCGCTCATGTCCATCCGGTTCAATCCGGCTGCCGCCAGAATGATGGCATCGTAGCCGCCTTCATCGAGCTTGCGCAGGCGGGTATTGAGGTTGCCGCGAATGTCTTTAAAGCTGAGGTGGGGGTAGTGGTGCCGCAGCTGGGCCAATCGCCGCAGAGAGGAGGTGCCAATCACGGCCCCTTCGGGCAGCGTTGCCAGGGTTTTGTCTTTGTGCTTTTCGTGGACTACCAGGGCATCGGCGGGGTTTTCGCGCTCGGTGATGCAGCCTAGCATCAGGCCCTGGGGCAAGCGAGTGGGCAAATCTTTGAGAGAGTGAACGGCAAAATCAGTATCGCCCCGGAGCATGGTGTCTTCTAGCTCCTGGGTAAACAGCCCCTTATCGCCAATTTTAGAGAGAGACACATCCAGCACTTTGTCTCCCTGCGTCTCCATCGTCTGCACTTCGAAGGTGAAGTTAGGAAAGTGCTTTTGCAGCTCGTCTCTCACCCAGTGAGTCTGGATTAGAGCTAGCTGACTCTTGCGGGAGACGATGCGGACGGTGCGGGTTGGGGCGGAGAGGACGGACGGGGTAGTGGAAGCCATACGATACGAGACGATGCGTAAACGTTCGTTGTTAAACTTCAGCCTTTTTGACAAAGGCAGTGCAGACAAGATCTCTAGGGTACAGTAATCCGGCCCCTGACATGGGCAGGAACCCTAGATGTTAAAGGGTTGTCACACTTAGAAGCTATGATCGGGGACGATTGAGCCAGATGAAGGTTGGTAACGACAGGGCTATGGGACAGAGGCCAGGGACTATGGACAAGTTTCTTCGATCTGCCCGAGCCAGAGGGGGCCAATCCAAGATCTGGTGGAGGAAGGGATTGGTCTTTGCCGGACAGCTCACCTTACTAACCCTCTTGTTGGGGTCGCTGCCCGCGACTGCTCAAATTTTGCGGCCAGAGGTGAGTGAACCCTTTCTTTCCGACCCGCTGCTAGACGAGCCGCGAGACCCGCTGCTGCCCACAACCCCCGTCAGCCGGCCGCTCAGCCCCCTGGAAAGATTGGCCCTAGAAACCGGCTTGGATGAGCTGAACCAGGCAGCGCTAGCAGCCCTACAGGCAGGGCAAGAAGAGGTCGCTTTTGCCCTCTGGATTCGGGAGGTGCGGCTGCGACGGCTACTGGGAGTACCGCAAGAGATTGCCGCGATTCAGCGAGTCGGCGGCTATGCCTGGGAGGCCGGACGGACTCAGGAAATACAGCTTCTAACGGCTCAACTTCGACGGGTACGACAGCAGGTTGAGGCAGCTACGCCTCTTGATCAGAGGTTGCTGGTCGAGATCGCTACCGGGTTTGAAATTTTGGGAGAGCCGAACGATGCGATCGCACTTTATCGCCAGCTCGCTAATCTAGCGGTAACTGCTGGCAATACGGTCGTGTACCAGGCGTATTTAGAAAAAATTGCTGCCCTTGAAAGTGACTGGTTTCAGTTTGCGGCAGCAGCCACAACCTATCGAGAGCTGTATCAGCTGGTGCAGGGACAGGTTGCACCCCTGAGTGCTCCCTATTTACAGCGAGAAATCGCCAACCTAGAGCAGGCCCAGCAGTTTGAGCAGGCCACCGTAGTCCAGCAGGAGCTGCTGGATCTCTATCAGGCTGGGCAGGTTCTTGAAGTTGTGCCAGAGCTACAGCGGGCGACGGCACAGAATTTTCAAACGGTGGGCAATTTAGAGGCTGCCTCTCGCTATTACCAGGCAGCCTACACCAACGCCATTACCCTAGAGCAGTTTGAGGTTGCCAGTCAGGTCATCGATGAGCTGGCCTTGGTATATCGAACACTCGGCCGTTTAGATGATGTGCTCTACCTATATCAGCAGCGGCTGCTGGTCAACCGTCAGGTCTACGATGCCTACACCATCATGGAAAACTTTGACCAGTTGGGTCAACTCTATGAGGAGCTGGATCAACCAACAGAGGCGGTTGCGGCCTTTCAAGAAGGGCTGATTTTAGCGGCGCATTTGGGTCATCGCCAAAACTATTTTACCGAGCAGATTCGGCGCTTGGCCCCCGAATCGATGATTACTCCGGGCGAGAGTCTGGCCCCAGTAGAAGGGACATCTGAGCCAACGAGCGATCAGCCGTTGCCGTCAACTCTACCGCTAGAAAATTCAGGCCCTCAAAATTCAGGATCTCCAGCAGATGTCTGGCGGCAGTAGGCTACGGGGCAGAACTTCTATTCAGCCGCGCTGTTAAGGGGCAGCCAGAAAAACCAACCTTAGGAAGCGGATTCGCTTAATTCTTGAGCCTGATTAAGGGCAACAGAGGCAACGGCTAGACTGAGCCGCGCTTTTTCTATCTCTGAGAGTGCGGCCCAATCGCTCTGCTGTAAAGCGCGAATATGGAGATCCAAAATTTCGCCGCGCCCGTCCCGCAGGGAATAGGCCAAAGGTCGGGCCAAGGCTTCTAGGTCTTCTTTGTCCCAACCCAGTAAGACTGCCTGCACAGACTGCACTAGCTGATCTATCCGAGGCCGCCCGGTATTAACCAGCACCAGGGCCTGCTCAGTCAAAGTGTTCAATATCTGATCTGGCAGAGTCGTAAACTGCTGCGACAGCGCTGCTGCTAGAGCAGCAGCTCGATCCATCGGGGCTGCTGGCCAAAGGGTATTTAACTGGGCTGAAAGCCTCTGCCAACCGGCTGCGATCGCATCTATCGTTCCTGTCTCGTCCCAGCTGGTTTCTAACTCAGCAAAATGGGCTTCACTATCCGGGGTGTAGGGATTCCAGGGATAGGTAGCACTGGGATCTAGAATGCTGTGCAGCAGGTCGAGTTCGGCATTCATAGGTGGCTCGGCAGAATGGGAAGAACGAGGATCGTGGGCCATTGTAGATTCGTAGGATGCACTGATGCTTCAGATGTGAACAACCATAGCTACACGGCTGCTTTTGGGCATTCCGCATAGGATGGCGAAAGGGGGATCAATTTCCGTCATATTACTTAGACCATTCAAATTTAGGGCACCGACTTAAAAAACAGGTCAGGAAAACCTGGAGCCCCCGCCCTCAATAATGAATTCTAAAAGACGCCCCTCATGGCTTCCAAAGCGTAGCTGTGCGCCCAGGTTGAGCGCCACTTCCTGCTGATGGATGTGCTGCCAAATGCCCTCCACATAGCAGTAGGTGCCAAAACGGGAACGGTCCCGCAAAAAGTAAGTGGCCTGGGTCTGGCCGCCTACCGACACATTACGACAGAAAATTTCAGCATGCTGCCCCGACACCCACGGTTCAGGAATGACCAAGTCGTTGTCGGGTAAGCGGCCCACATGCATCAGACCGCCGTAGATAGGCCAGACTCGGGCAGGATCTTCTACGGAACGAACCGCAGCAAACTTCTTGGTCTGCCCTTCCTCCCCCGGTAGGCGAGTGACGTCGCGGCGAGGCGCTTCTAAAATCACCCCATCAAACTGGGGATGCATGTAGAGCACGGGCAGCGTCCAGGGGGTTTTATTAAAGCCGTAGAGAGTCAGTAGCTGCTGCCGTGCGAGCGCCATGGCCTGCTCTACCGGGTGCCGCTCGGCCAAAGCCTGGGCAAACGCCTGAATAAAACTCAGGGCCTCCTCATCGGCAATTGAGTCTCGCATTGCTAGCACAGCGGGCACCCCGTGGTGCAGCAGCACTTCGGCCAGGCTGCTGCGGGGAATAGCCGACTGGCTACGCTGATCTGGTTGGGCTCCCCAGCAGGTGTTAAACACGGCTAGCTTTATTCGGCAGCGGGTCAAAACCTGAGCCAGCTCAGTGCCATTGAGGGGAGCCTGAGTCCGCAGGAAAAGCAGCCCACCATCAGGGGCAGGTACACCGTGTCCCGCATAGAAAAAAACATTGTAGCGCCCGGTTTCTAGTTCTCGAATCATAGTGGCTGGGTCAGGCTCTACCAGGGTATGCACCTGGCAAGGCACCTTATCGACTACTCGCCGCCGCAGCCCGGAGGTACCCTGCTCCAACAGGTCTTTGAGCACCTGAGCTTCTTCATGGAGCCGCAGAACGGGGGTGCGATCGCTCTGACCATCGGCACTGGAGCCCTCATCACTGCCCAAAACCAGCAAAATCCGCAGATCTTCGTCAGGATCTAGATCCGGCAGCGGGTCAACGGCGCTAGTCGAGCGGCTAAACAGCATCTGCTGGCCCAATGAGATGGCCGGTCGCCCTGACTGGGGCTGCATAATCTCCCAGGGCAAACTAATCAGTTCTGGGTCTCGAATCTCTAGCCGGATATGCAGGGGACGAGACTGGCCCATTGCCATCCCCAGACTGCGCTCTAGGCTCTGTTCAATAGGGCCACTAAACAGCCACTGCCAGAGCGTCAAGCCCAGACCCTGCATCAAGCGGCTAGTGTAGTTGGCTGCAGGCTGGCTTGGGGGCAGTAAAGCATTGAGCGTGTCTTCGAGGACAAACTGGGGCACATAGGCAGACGGCACGTGGGGCACCTGAGGCAGCCCCCGCAGCGAAAAAAACTCCTGCCAGCTCTGCCAGATTTGCGATAGCCGCTCATCCCAAACGCAGTCGTGGTGGCTAAATCCCCCAGGAAAAGGGCTTTCTAGCACCCAAATAGCAAAGTGATTTGACTCAGACGTAGTCAAGGGAGCAATGGCTAGGCGCAGGCAAAGAAAGTCAGGAGAAGACATGGGCACAGTTGGAGGTCACCAGCAAGGGTTGGGGGATGGAGACCGGAGGCCGGCAAAGGCAGACTGTTTCGAGGCAGTTTTGGGGCACAGGGCTAAGGACAAACTCCCTGCTGCGTTGGGGTAGCCGCAGACAGAGCAATGGCAGCAGCAGTGAGCTGGGGCTCTAAAACCCAGCCCTCTTCACCGGGCTGCGACAGCTGTTCCGAAAGGGTAGCCGGAGCCGGATTGACCGGTGCTGTCGGAGCCTCTGAATCTGTCTCTTGAGGTGTTTCAGCCAGCGACACTCCCGATGGAATCGAACACACCTGAAGACGCACCCATTGATTGCGGTCTGGCGTCGCCTGGCGGCTGATAACTTTCAGGATACTGCCTGCCGGAATCAGCGGCACATTCTCCTCGGCCGATGGCGCTGCCAAGCTCGGCTCGGCTCCCGTTTGTAGGGCCATTAGACTCGTTTCAGCGCTACTGCCTGGCGCTGGCGTAGCGCGGACCTGCCAGAAGGAATTAACCGAAACTGTAACCGACAGCGGGGAAGTGGGGGTTAGCGGAGGGGTGGCCGTAAACCGCGATAGCCGGAGCGACTGAAGTGGCTGGGCGGCTGGTCGAGTCTGGTCTATCCACCATAGGAAGCCTAGCAAGGCAGCTGCGATCGCACCTAACCCTAGCAGCCAGGGCCAGAGGCTACGCCGGGTTCGGTCTTTGACAGGGACGGTTGGCTGCAGCACCGTAGCCGCTGGCTCCACCAGCCGGGTTGGACCTTGAAGTGTCGTAGCCACGCCCGCCGTTGGAGCAGGCATGGTTGATGAAGCTGCTGGTAAGGCCGTAAAAGACTGAGCGGGCTGCGGCGATAGGGAAACTAAGCCTACCGTTACATTGTCGTGACCGTTATAGCCGTTGGCCAGGTTAACTAGCTGCTGCCCGACCTGAGCCAGCGGCATCTGCCCCAGCACCGCCGGACGAATGGTCGAGAACCAGAATGCATCAACCCGCTCAAAATCACTTAATCCGTCTGAGCAGATCAAATACAGGCTGTCGTCATCCAGCAAAAAGTGCTGCACTGTAGGCTGCAGGTGACCTGAATCACCAATCCCCAGAGCCTGCACGAGAGCCCCAGCATTAGGAGAATTCAAGGCGTCGCGGTAGAGAGCATAGCCCAACCGCGTCTCGCGGGCCGCCACATCATCGTCTAGAGTGATTTGGCAGCAGCTTTGGGCGCTGATCCGGTAGGCCCGGCTGTCGCCTAGATGGGCAATAAACAGGTAGGGCGGGTAGATTAGGGCCGCTACCAGAGTGGTGCCCATGCGCTCCCGTTCCTGACGGCGCTCTTGGTCATTGCGCTGGGCAATAGCGTCGTTCGCCGCATTAACCGCCTGCTTTAACCGCTCAGTCACAACTGCAGGCACCAAGGCGGGCGTCTGCAGTAGAGGCATAAGCTGCTGCTGCATCGTTTGAATGGCTAGCTGGGAGGCTACGTTGCCGCTTTCGTGGCCGCCAATGCCGTCACAGACCACCACTAGAGGGCTCAGGGTCGCAGGCAACGCGGCTGCCTGCACGGTCCCCTGGGTAACGCTGCCGCTGTCTGGGTAGCAGGCATCTTCGTTACGCCCCCGGCTAGGCCCTTGATCGGTAAGGGTGAACGTCTCTAGCCGCACGGGCTGAGTCTGAAATAGGGTGGCGATGGCCTGCTCTAGGGAGTGTTCGACCGCTGTTGCTGAGGTGAGGGTGCGATCGCACAGCTGAGCCACCAGCCCTCCCAAATAGTCTCGCACAGCCGGATGGGCAGTTGTTACCAGCCCCTGCCACTGGTGACCCAGATCGACCAGCGTTAGGCTGCTCCCACTGGATCGAAGCGTCAGCAGCCGCAGCACTGAGCCATCAACCCGCAGCAGATCGGGCACCAGCAGGCTAGCCTCAACCGCTGCCCCCGCCAGAGCAGTCCACAGCAGAGCCACCTGCCGCAGCCAGTTTAGCTGGCGCAGAGGCGATGCCGATGCCCACTGATCGGCCAAGCTGGGCAAGAGTCGGACATCAACCTGACCGTTGCTGTCAGTATTGGCAGCTAGAGGCGCATCTTCCAGTAGCAGCAGGGGAGGCTGGTCAGGCACACTCAGCACCGTAAAGGGCCTGGGAACGTGCAGCGGAACAGCCGCCAGACGCAAATAGGGTACAACCGAGCTAGGCAGTTCCTCAAGCGAACGCAGTTCTCGACTGGGCCGAATGTCTAACAGAATGTGGGGAGCCCACACCTGAAACCGCTCTGCTAGCAGACTATTGCGCTTAAAGGCTGACAAATCATTGTCTACCGCCCACAGAAAGCGACGCACGAGGGGCGTTTGGCAGACCTGACAAACTGTCTGACCGACATCATTAACCGCCTGACAGGCAGGGTTGGGGCACTGGATCACTTGCCGGGGCCATATACAAAACTGAAATGCTGTCTCTTTTAAGAAGCCGCCGATTCATTAGCAACCACCTGCGGCAGACCCATACTGTAGTTGATGGCACGGCTCTTGAGGTTATAGCTAATTTCGCCCTTCTGCAGCAGACCTTTCACAAAATGCTCCAGGTCAGAGCCGATGCGGCGCAAATTGTAGTCAGTCAGATCTTCTCCCGCAGAAGCTTCTACCAGCCGATCAAACTCGCGGTAGACCTGCTGCAGAGCTTCATCAGACCAGTTGAACTCGTTGTCTGGATCGATATCTAGGGTCAACACGCTCTCATTGGGCACCAGCTCGTTGTTTTTGACTTCAGCGGTGTAGATATGAACGTGTCGCGTGGTTGATTTGAGCATCATTGGGAGTGACCCGCCTAACTTGCATCAGCATCGTCTGCTATTGTAGCGGTCTTGCGAGGACTCACAGAAGAGGCCAAAGTAAGGAATATTTGCCCGTCAACCGTTAAAACTGGTCCTTCCGCCCACGCAGTCGAGCAAAGGTCTGAATCGGATCGGGGCTATTGACGGCCTGTTGCAGCTTAGGGTTATCCCACTGCAGGAAAGGATTGGTGACTTTTTCTAGGCCTAGCGGAGAAGGAACTGTGGCTTCCTGACGCTGCCGAGCACTTCGAACCAACTCAAACCGCTGCTGCAGTTCAGGGTTTGCCCCATCCACTGTGAGGGCAAATTTGAGATTGTTCAGCGTATATTCATGGGCGCACCAGACTCGGGTCTGATCTGGCAGCTGCCGAAGCTTGGTGAGAGAACTGACCATCTGGGCCGGCGTGCCCTCAAACAGCCGTCCGCAGCCTCCGGCAAACAGCGTGTCGCCGCAAAATAGCTCGCCCCAATCCTCTCCTGCTTGAGGGGGGAAGTAATAGGCGATGTGGGCGCGGGTGTGACCCGGAACAAACAAAACTTGGGCCGTGCGGCCCGCGAAGCTGACCGTATCTCCTTCCTGAAGAAAAATACTCTGCCCAGGAATGCGGTCTCGATCTTCTGCCCCGCCATAGACAATCGCTGAGGGGAAGCGCTGCAGCAGATGCCGGTTAGCCCCTACGTGATCGCTGTGATGGTGAGTATTGAAAATGGCGATCAGCGGAGCCGCCAACGCTTCTAGCTGCTCTAGCACCGGGCCAGGTTCTGCCGGATCGACGACCGCTGCTGTGTTGCTCAGGGGGTCGTGCAGCAAGAAGATGTAATTATCGGAAAGCGCGCTGAGCCGGTAGATTTGCATCGGGTAGCCGAGTGGAGTTGGTTGGAGCAGATGAGTTGAGACGGTCCGGGCATTGCCAGTTGCTAGACTGCTTTGCCACTAGAGCGCAGTTCTTGCCTCAACTTAATCTACGCCAGAGTCCTTGAGTAGTGGATTGTTCCCCAAGCCTGCCTGCAATTCTGTCTAGATACACCAGACAGAGCCTGCTATAGATCGGTAATTTCCCTCTGTTTGCCGGGGTTTACAAGAGCTTTAATGCCTTTTATCAAAGCTTTGTAGAGGCATCGAGCTAGACCATAGCGCTGCGGGCATGCTTTTTATAGCAGAGAGCGGCAACCTACCCAGGCCAAGCCGGATTTTCTAGGCTAAAGGTCCCTTAGCAGGCACCAGCCACCCTCTTGCTGCGACCCTTTACGACAAAAGAGTTCTTCAAAATCGTCACTACACACAAATCCTATGTTGTCAGTCGTTCCCATTAACGATCATCCCCAAATTCAACGTCTGACCAGACACGCCATCGAGCAAAACGCGTTGACTCGCCGGGACCACCTATGGCTCACTTCCGCCATATTAGGTGACCCTACCCTTTCTCCCCTCGATCGCACCCAGATCAACCATGTCCTAGACTTGATCCGCATGGGCCGAGTTCGGCTGGTCAATTAACGTTTCTACGAGCTGAAAATGTCGAGCTGCTCGGTGGGGTCACTCTCCGGCGGGGGGTAGGGCGATTCTTTAGCTCTGCCGCTGACAGAACGGCGGCCTTTGCGGAGGCCGACAGCAATTTTGCTGTGTTTCTCGATCTCGCCCATGACCTCTCTGGCCCGGCTGATAACCGAGGGTGGTAAACCAGCCAATCGTCCTGCCTCAATGCCATAGGACTTGTCGGCTCCGCCCGGCTGTACCTGATGCAGAAAGATGATCTGGTCGGGCAATTCTTTGACGGTGACCTGATAGTTAGCGACGTTGTCGAGCAGCCCTGCCAGCTCATTTAGCTCGTGGTAGTGGGTGGCAAAGATCGTGCGGGCCCGCACATCGCTAGCCAAGTGCTCTGCCACCGCCCAGGCAATCGAAAGGCCATCAAAGGTGGCGGTACCCCGGCCAATTTCATCTAACAGCACCAGTGACCGAGATGTAGCGTGGTTGAGAATGTTGGCTGTTTCATTCATCTCCACCATGAAAGTAGACTGCCCCGTCGCTAGGTCATCTACTGCACCTACGCGGGTGAAGATGCGATCGCATATCCCCAACTGCGCCGCCTTCGCCGGAACAAAGCTACCCACTTGCGCCATCAGCTGAATCAGCCCTACCTGCCGCAGGTAGCAGCTTTTGCCGCTGGCATTAGGGCCAGTGAGAATGATCAGATCGGGGCAAGGAGAAAAGAGGGAGGAGCTAGACAGTCGCCCCTTCCCCTCTCCCTTTTGCCGCTCCCCTTCTGTTTCCTCTCCTCTGCCTTCTCCCCTGTCCTCTCTCCTCCCCAACCCCGTAGAATTAGGCACAAAAAACCCCGCTGGCAACAGCTGCTCCACGACAGGATGGCGGCCTTCGCCAATACCTAGCTGCCGATCGGCAGCTAGGACAGGACGGCAGTAGCCCTGGTAGATAGCAACTTCGGCTAGCCCACAGAGGACATCGGCAGCGGCGACAGCAGCAGCAACTTTGCGGATCAGCTCGACCTGGCCCCCTACCTGATCGCGCAGCTGGATGAACAGGTCGTACTCTAGGCTGTGAATTTCCGATTCCAGATTAAAAACGCGGGTTTCTCGTTCTTTGAGTTCGGGGGTGATGTAGCGTTCTTCGTTGGTCAGTGTCTGCCGCCGAATGTAGTCGTCGGGGGCCTGATCCGCCTTGGCACGGGAGATAGTGATGTAGTAGCCAAAGGCTTTATTGAAGCCGACTTTGAGGCTGGAAATGCCGGTACGCTGACGCTCGACTGCTTCGAGGCTGGCGATCCACTGGCGGTCGGCGACAATCTGCTGGCGCAGGTCGTCGAGCTGTGCGTTGACACCCGCTCGAATCAGGTTGCCCTCGGTCAGGTAGAGGGGAGGATTTTCGACTAAGTGCGATCGCAGCACCTGGCCTAGCTGCTCTAGCTCAGGCGGCACGTACTGCAAGGCTTTGAGATAGGGCGACTGGGCTTGGGCTACCAGGGCAGCTAACTCCGGCAAGCGAGCAAAAGACTCAGCCAAGGCGATCAGGTCGCGGGCATTGGCGGTGCCCGAGCCAGCCCGTCCGGCCAAGCGCTCTAGGTCATAGATTTGCTTGAGCCGTTGGTGCAGCACCTGGCGCAGGCTGCTATCTTGCACCAGTTCAGCAATCGTGTCTTGTCGCGCCTGGATAGCGGAGATATTGAGCAGGGGCTGCAGCAGCCACCGCCGCAAGGCGCGGCTGCCCATGGGCGTAACAGTGCGATCTAGTGCCCACAGCAGAGAGCCATTGAAGGTGCCGTCCCGCGCAGTTTGAGTGATCTCCAGGTTGCGGCGGGTCTGGTGATCGATCACTAGATACTCAGTCAGGGTGTAGGTACAGAGCGGCTGCAGCGGCGACAGCACTGTCTTTTGGGTGTCTTCTAGGTACTCCAGCAGGCCACCTGCCGCTCGCACCGCCAGCGGCAAGTGCTCGCAGCCCAGCCCCTCTAGGGAGCGCAGCCGAAAGCGCTGCAGCAGGCGCTGGCGGGCTTCGCTTTGGGAGAAGGGGGTTTGCGATCGCAGCGTATAGCAAAACTGGCGTGGCAAACAGTCAGGCAGCTGTGCCGAAGTCTCACCGGGTCGCAGCATGGTTCGCAGATCCGGCGCGTTGGTCGGCACCAAAATCTCGGCAGGCTGTAGCCGCATCAGCTCCTGGCCCAGCTGATCTAGTCCGGTCGCCTGAGTGGTGAGAAATTCGCCGGTAGAGACATCGGCATGAGCTAGCCCCCAATGATCTCCCGCAATTACTACAGTGGCCAAAAAATTATTGCGGCTGGCGCTGAGCATGCCTTCTTCGAGCACCGTACCGGGCGTAATCACGCGGGTAACTTCTCGCTTTACCAGTCCCTGAGCTTGGGCCGGATCTTCCACCTGGTCGCAAATCGCGATGGCGTAGCCCTTCTCTACCAACAGCACACAGTAGCGATCTAGAGCATGGTGGGGAATGCCCGCCAACGGCACTCGGCCAACGGCTTTGCCTGCCTCCTTACTGGTCAGCACCAGCTCTAGCTCACGAGCTACAGTAATTGCGTCTTGAAAGAAAGTTTCGAAAAAGTCGCCCACCCGGTAAAGCAGCAGCGCATGGGGGTATTGCTCCTTCATGGAGACGTAATGCTGCATCATCGGGGTCAGCTCATCGCTCGCGACTGAGCGGTGGTCAGCATAGCGAACGGTGTGTTTTACCAGGCGCTCAGGAATAGCATGATTAGCGTCGGTAGCGGCAGACGAACCGGTCATGGAAGATGCCGTAAAGGAAACCAGCGTTCCTATTCTAAAGCGGCTCCTCCGTGTAAATGTGTCTAAAGAAAGTAGGTCATGTCTAGCAAGCCACAATTTCTAGCGCTACTGGTTTTTGCTAGATCTCTCTACCGGCAGTGTTAACAAAACCGTTAAGCTTCGTTGCAGGATTTGGAGGGCGGTTAACAGGCTGTGATAGCTTCAATACGTTAACCATTGAGTAAATGTTACAAACAGGGAGACTTCACGTGGCCCAGTCAGCGCAACCGATACATTCACTCGCAACGACCCGGGAAGACTTCAGTGAGTATGTTGCTCACCTTCAGCTCCATATGGCTCTGCAGGCCCGCAACCTCGTGCCAAACCTTAACAACAATGGCGATCGTCGCGAAACCATGCTGCACCAGACCCAGGCAAATTTTGAGAAGCAAGTCTCTCGCCAGGGATTCTAAATGACTAGCTGAACCGGCAGTGGCTTCAAGCAACCAGCCCAGTTCAGCAGCATCTGGCTTAGCAGCCTCTACAAGCTTCCAAGAAACGATTAGGCGTTCAGGGGCTCTTTCTCAAAGAGCAGCTCCTGAACGCTTTTTTTTGCTGTACGCACCTGCCCTCTGCTTTCTCTTGCCCCTAAAACGAATCTTGTCGAGGCTTCAACAGCCCTAGCAAAGGCCCCAAGATAATGCCGAAGACAAACCCACCCGCATGAGCCCAATAGGCCACCCCGCCCGATCCCATATTCACATCTGTCCCTAAGCTCAACAGGCCATAGAGCGCCTGCTGGACAAACCAAAATCCCAGGAACAAAATGGCAGGCACCCGAACGACCGTAATAAAGATAAACAACGGCAGCAGCGTCTGGATGCGAGCTTTGGGAAAGCGCAGAATGTAGGCCCCCATGACGCCTGCGATCGCACCACTTGCCCCCACAGTCGGCACCGTAGAAGCCGGGGCAAAAATCCACTGGCTCAGCCCAGCCAAAACACCGCAACCCAGATAAAACACAGTAAACCGCACTGGCCCCAGCTGATCTTCGATATTGTTGCCAAATACCCACAGGTAGAGCATGTTGCCGCCCAAATGCAAAAAGCCCCCATGTAAAAACTGGGAGCTGATCAAGGTGAACCATTCTCGGCCGGGCTGGTCTATCTGACCTGAGAAACTGTCGGACAGTTGGGCTGGCACCAGGGCCCAAGTGTCAAAAAATTGCTCTAGCTGGTTCGGGGACAGCCTGATTTCAACCAAAAAAATCAGAATATTGAGAATGAGGAGACCATAGACGACATAGGGCTTTGAACGAGTTGGGTTTTCGTCGCGCAGGGGAACCACAGGTTTAGCTCGCTGGCAGAACCTCCTTATTCTAGGAAGTCTTGAGGTCAGGCAGGATAGCAAGTTCGCCGCGCTCACCGTCAAGGCGGGCCAACACCCCTACGGGCAAAGCAGCATTAACGCCATCATGACCGAAGGGCAGATCGGAGACAACTGGGATATTGAGATCAGCGGTGCGATCGCGCAGCACCTCAGCAACGCTAAAACTCGGCCCCCCTTGGGGGGGCTCGCAGCGGCTAAAGCGCCCTAGGGCAATTCCTTTCACCTGCTGGAGCTTGCCCAACATACGCCACTGAGTCAGGATCCGATCAATCCGGTAGGGGGCTTCTGTCACGTCTTCAAATGCCAGAATGACGTCTTTCAGATCAGGCTCATGGGCTGTGCCCAGCAGATGGGTGGCCACCGTCAGATTGGCAGGCAGCAAAATTCCTGTTGCCACGCCACCGCCCCAGCCGCTACCGAAAATGGGCGGCAGCGGCTGGCCTTCTACCCAATCGCGCAGACGCTGCTGGCTCCAGGCGGGCTCCTGGGCCAACGTAGTGAGCAGGGGGGCGTGAACTCCAGCCACGCCCTGACGGGTCAAACTCCACAGCAGGCTAGTGATGTCTGAAAAGCCAATGAGCCAGCGAGGATCGCTCTGGGGCCACTGCCAGTCCTCCAGCAGCCGGGTGCCGCCAAAGCCCCCTCGGGCGCAGAGCACCCCCCGGCAGTCAGGATGGCTCAGCGCCTCCAGCAACTGCCCACGCCGGTGCTCATCTCGACCGGCTAGATAGCCCCAGCGAGCATCAAACCCACTGCAAAGCTCCACCCGGTAGCCCCAGGAGCGCCAGATCTCAACGCCTTGCTTAAAGACATCCAGCTCACGCAAAGCTCCACTCGGGGCAGCTACTAGCAAAAGGTCACCCGGCTTGAGCGGAGCAGGAACCAAACAAGGAGACGGAGGTGAGGACATGGCAACAAAGGCACCCTTGCAAAAAAACAGCTCAGACGCGCTTACCCACCCTTTGCCAGCAGGGCGTTCTACGTATGCTTCGCACCCATGCCCTGCGACAAATTGCTATATTGTTTACAAAGCTTAATGAAGTTGCGGGAGCAGCGTGATGGTTAAGCAATCTGTTCAATCTACCATCTGGGGTTTTACGCCAGATGCTGAAAGCTTAAATGGCCGACTGGCCATGCTGGGATTTACCCTCTCAATTGTCATTGAGCTGTTTACTGAGCAAGGGGTTCTGCGTTTTCTGCGCCTGATCTAGAACCCATTAATTTTGTGTCAACCTCTAGGGCTGGTGGCTTTGCAAAAGCTGCCAGCCTTTTCATATGGCTCCCAGCAGGCTGGCCAACAACGCTTTCTGAGCGTGCATTCGATTCTCAGCTTGATCCCAAACCCGAGAGTGAGGCCCTTCGATTACTGCTGCCGTAATTTCCTCTTCGCGATGGGCAGGCAGACAATGCAGCACAATCACGTCTGGATCAGCTAGGGAAACCAGGTGTTCATTAATTTGATACGGCTGAAAGATGGGAATACGCTGCGCTGCCAGATCTTCTTGGCCCATGCTGGCCCAGACATCGGTATAGAGAATTTGAGCCCCCTTGGCTGCAATATCGGCATCTTCGGTGACCAAGACTTCGGAGCGACCACCAGCCAACGCCTGAGCCTTCTCCACAATGGCTGGGCTGGGGGCATAGTCTGCCGGGGTAGCAATTCGAACGTTCATACCGACGAGGGCGCAACCCAACATCAGGGAATGCGCTACGTTGTTGCCGTCGCCAACGTAGGTCAGCGTGAGCCCAGCGCAGGTACCGAAGGCTTCTTGAGCCGTCAGCAGGTCTGCCAGTATCTGACAGGGATGCTCCTCATCGGTGAGGGCGTTGATGACAGGAATTTCGGCGTAGTCGGCAAATTCTTCGACTTCGGCCTGGGCATAGGTGCGGATGGCAACTACATCTAAATATCGATCTAGGACTCGGGCCGTATCGCTAGTAGGCTCGCCCCGACTGACCTGAGTCACGTCAGCATTAAGGTCAAGAACTTGGCCTCCCAACTGCCCCATTGCCACAGAAAAGCTCACCCGAGTTCGGGTTGACGCTTTTTTAAACAGCAGTCCAAGGGTCTTGCGAGGGCATTGAGGCTGGCGTTGACCTGACTTCAGTTGTGCCGCCAGCTCTAAAATGTCGAGCATCTCATCTGCTGACAAATCAGCCAAGCTTAGTAAATCTCGCCCTTGTAGAGACTGCATGGGGTTCCTGCTCTGGCTAAAGGGAAAATAAAACCCTATCAGATTTTCTGGATGGCGGATCTGGTTACCGGTAGGGATTTGCCCAGGAACAGATAGCCCTATCTGAGCGCTGTCTTGGAGGATGGAGGAAAGCAGCTTGAGGCAAAATCAGATGCGATTATCAAGCTTCTGTAAATACCGCCTTCGATCTTTCCCTCCCCATCCGGAGTCGCTGCAAACTGTCTAGGATCGCGGCAAAAGTATTGACAAGTTAAGCATCTTTGCTAAAGTCATGGTTGCTATCGGCCGCCTTTGGAGTAGGTGCCTTGAGCCAGATGTCAATCTTTTCCTTTAGAGGTTTACTATAGTTCCACAACTTGTTCCATGACATAGACTCCTAGGTGTCACTCCAGCGGAATTACGGGTGCCAACCATGGCATAAGTTACTCACCATAGGCTACGAAAATGGTCAACGCGGCAATTAGTGCGCCGGTTTATCACGCGCAGACCTCTTCATCTTCAGTCCGAGACTTGGCAGCTGCCGGTCATTTTCGGGCTATTGCCCTTTGGCTCAATGAACCACTTGCCGCCCAAGGCATTTATGTGCAGGTACAGGCCGAACAGCCTGGAAGACTGCTCCTGCTGGTCGAGTTTGAGCAGCCGCCGCTGAAAGAGCGTCTGACTCGCTTTCTCTGCCATCGGGTCTGGCTATTAAATTCTCCTCTGATTGAAGGCGTTCACATTATCGCTAGGCCTGCCGGACGGCGGCGAATTCTCTGGCAGCAGCGTGTTCGCATCGTCACGCCTGCCCTACGAGGGGGCAAGCAGGAGCCAGGGCCAGTGTCGCCCAAGGCGTCTTCTCCTCTGCCACCGCGCTTGCGATCGCAGTCCCCTACACCAGTTCGCCCCCCAGCGGCCAGCAAGTCTGCAGTGCTGATGGGCAGCCATCTCAAAACCTTGCGGGCGTTGGTACTAACCGGATCGGCAGTAGCAGCCTTTGTCTTTGGCTGTCTGGTAGACGTGATTCTCTCCGGGCCATCTCCGACTCTGCCTAGCTTCACGCAGCGTCCGGAAGTTCAACACACAGCTGATACGGGCCATAGTTCTGGGTTTACGGCTGACTCCCCAGCTAGAACTGTAGAACCTCCTATCGCGACTCCCGTGCGCTACGAGGTAAGGGGAAACCCGACTCCGACAGTCGCACCTGAGATGCGATCGCCCATCGTCGATGCGGCCCTTGAACCTGTTGCCGTTATTCACCACCCGCCCGTGTCTTCGGCTGCAACCGATGTCACTCTGCTATTTGGGGGCGACATTTCCCTGGAGGAAATTTCCTACAACGAGGCTGGAGAGGCAGAGCAGCTTTTTGCCGGACTGGAGGAGTACCAGCAGGCCGATCTAGCCATGATCAATCTGGCTTCTTCTTTGGCGACTGCTGCCACATCCTTAAATGAGGAGTTTTACCACCGCTCTCGGCCTGATGCAATCGAGCTGCTGAAGCAGGGCGGCGTGGACGTCATCAACCTGGCTAGCGAAGGCACGATGGAGTTTGGCGGCGAGGGCTTAGCCGAAACCCTGGAGAACCTCGATCGTCAGGGGCTTTACCGAGTTGGGGCGGGCCGCAATGAGCTAGAGGCCAGGCGGCCTGAAATCATTGATGTCAAAGGCAAGCGCATTGCCTACCTGAGCTATGCCCAGGGCGGCGACAGTGCAGCCCACGGCGATCGCCCTGGCATCAATGCTCAAGGTGTACCGGGAATTGCCCAGGATATTCGAGCGCTGCGGGACCAGGTGGACTGGATTGTAGTCAACTACCGGTGGCAAACTGATATTCCAGAAGCGCCAGCGGACTGGCAGACCAACTTAGCCCGACTGGCGGTAGATCAGGGCGCAGACCTGGTGGTGGGGTATCATCCCCGCACACTCCAAGGCGCTGAAATCTACAAAGGCCGCCCGATCGCCTATTCTTTGGGCGACTTCATCTTTCAGACACCCACGGCACCAGCCGATGCGGCTGACACAGAGCTGTCCCAAAGCGGTTCGGCCCAAGATACGGCTGTGCTCAAGGTCTCGCTTAAAGAAAACCAGATGCGGGTGGAGTTTGTGCCGGTGCAGGTGAGAAACTCTCGCCCTGAACTGGCCACCGGGCGTAAGGGTACAGAGATTTTGCAACGAATTGAGCAGTCTTCTCTGGGGTTTGATCGGCCCATGCGGTCTTCTGCGGTGTTGGAACTGAAGGGTAAGGAGCCCATCGTAGATCAGCCTGTCAGCCCGGATACTCCCTTTGTCTCGCCTCAACCGGCACCGATCAATCCTGTGGAGCCGCTGCCTATAGAGCTACAGATGGAGGATAGCTTCCAGAACGATGGCTTCCAGAATGATGGCTTCCAGGAGCAGACGCCTGAGAGTATTCCTGAGACCGAGTTGCCGATTGAGGCAGAAGCAGCCCCGGATCTGCCGGTGCTGACAGAGGAAGGACTTGATGACTGGGGACCCAAGGGCAACCCGAGCGAGTCGCAATTTATGCCTATTCCGCAGGCAGCACCAGGGTCCACAGTAGATGGCAGCCGCGAACCCCTGCAGCCTCTCCCCAACTACCCAGAGTCTTCGAATACCCTTGAACCCGATGCTTGGATAACTCCAGAGATTCACTCGGAAACTCCGGCTGACGAAGCTCAGGAGGAAATCCCCTCTGAGGGTGTGCCGTCTATCGATGGTCCGGCCCTAACTCCAGAAACCAACCCTAAGCCTAAAGGCATTCGGCCCTTTGGAGAGCCGCTGGTAGGGCCTTTGGGTTCAAGTGAGGTTCAACCTGAAGCCGTAGCGAACAAACCTATAGGGTTGAAGGCAGCGAAGGCAAAAGTTGTCACACCGCTAGATCCAGCAACCTCAAGCGACCTGCCAGCAGTGGAAGCAGTGGCTCCGCTGCATGAGTCACTGGGCGAAACCTTAACCAACGAGGCTCAGCCATGAATGAAGTGACTTGGATTGCTTCTGATGCGGCATCGAAGGAAGTTCCTGTGGTAACGTCTAGGCATCTGAGGTAACGAGGTATCTGGTGTTTGCGATCGCACTCAAAGCTGACCGGTATCCCACCTATGTCCTCTCCGATTCGGAGACAGGTGCCCGGCTAGAGATCGTGCCTGAACGGGGCGGCATTGTGACCCGCTGGCAGGTTCAAGATCAAGACATTTTATATTTTGACGAAGAGCGGTTTGCCAACCCTGAGCTTTCGGTGCGGGGGGGGATTCCTATCCTGTTTCCGATCTGCGGCAACTTGCCCGACAACGCGTATACCTTGAACGGTCAGCCTTATACCTTAAAGCAGCATGGCTTTGCCCGTGACCTGCCTTGGCAGGTGGTACTGCAAGATGTTCGAGAGGCGGCAGCGCTGACTCTGCAGCTCACTAGCGACGACCAGACCCGATCAGTCTATCCCTTCGACTTTCGGCTGCAGTTTACCTACCGCCTGCACGGTCATATTCTAGACATTCAGCAGCAGGTCACCAATCTATCAGACCAACCTATGCCCTTTTCCACAGGGCTGCACCCCTACTTTTGGGTCAAAGATAAATCCCAGCTTAGCTTTGAGCTACCGGCTCAGCAGTACCAAAACCACATCACAGGAGAGCTTGAGCCTTTTCCCGGCAGCTTTGACCTTAACCAGCCGGAAATTGACGTTGCGCTCAGACCGCTCTCAGGAACTGCGGCCACAGTTACCGATATTGATCTCAACCGCAGGCTCACTCTAAACTGGAGCGATGCCTATTCGACCCTGGTGTTTTGGGCGGTTAAAGGCAAGGACTATTATTGTCTGGAGCCTTGGAGTGCGCCCCGCAATGCCCTCAATACTAGTCAGGAGCTGCTTACGCTAGCCCCTCAGACCACCTGCGAAACTAACGTTCGCCTGGCGGTAGCGTTTCTTTAACGGCAAAAAAATCTGCTGCACCGGCCCTCAGCGAATTGCCTGACGCATTTGGTAACTGACCCAGTCAACTAAAAAGGTCAGCAGCACAAAGACGCCCAGGGTAATTGTCAGGCGAGCATAGTCAAAGCTGCTGATCTGCTCCGTGAGTAAACGGCCCAACCCCCCCGCTCCGACCAGCCCGACAATTACCGTTTCGCGCATACAGACCTCCCAGCGGTACAAAATGTAGGCCAGAAAACGAGTTAGATTTTGGGGCAAAACGCCGTAAAGTGCGACCTGTCCGCCGCTAGCCCCCAAGGCCCGCAGGGCTCGCACAGGCCGATCATCAATGTTTTCGTTGACCTCAGCCATCAGCCGCCCCAAAATACCGAAGTTGTGCATGGCCAGCGCCAGCGCCCCCGGCAAAATGCCCGGAAACAGGACGAACAAAAACACCAGCGCCCAAATAGGAGCGGGAATGGCTCGGCTGACTAGCAGTCCCATTCGGCTTAACCCTAAGGCCAGCCCAGCGACCCAGGGCCAACTGCGACGCTGTTCTCCGACGGGCCGCAGCAGCCCTCCTGGCATGAAGAAATTTTGAGCAGCAGGAAAGGAGAACAGCAGACCCGCCAGCCCTGCGATCGCAATCGCCAGCACCGACATTGCCAGGGTTAACCCGGCCAGCCGCATCAGCTCCGAGATCTCGCTGCCGGTCGGTAACGCAGGGGTAGCCGCCACCAGCATCTCTCCCCATAGCCTACGGGTACGCGCAGCCCATAGCTGGCTCCAGTCAATCCGCAGCAGGACAAAGCACAGCGGGATTGCCAAAGCAGTACCCAAGCCAGAGAGGCGAAGAAATGGGTCGGCGGTGGGGCTAGGAGGCGACGGAGCTGGCCTAGATTCACTTTGCGGCGAGTCCTGCAGCCTCTGATTTTTCAGCTTGGTCTTTAAGTTCAGGTCCAATCGGCTCGTAAACCCCATGCGGCGGCGCACCAGAGCGCTCCAGGTATCCACGGCCCCATTCAGCAGAATCAGGGCATAGAAGCCGGTCCAGAGCTGCTCATAGCGGAGAGACTGCAGGCTGAGAAAGATTTCATAGCCTAGGCCGCCAGCTCCGATAATGCCCAGCACCGCCGCCGAACGCAGGGAGCACTCAAACCGATAAAAGGTGTAAGAGAGCAAGTTGGGCAGCGCCAAGGGCAGCAGGCCATACAGGAGAGCGCTGCCAGGACCAACACCGCCGCTAATCAAGGCACTCAGGGGCGCGCGCGGCGTCTCGTCTAGAATTTCAGAAAAAACCTTGGCCACAATGGCCCCAAAGGGAATGGCAATGGCCAGCACTGCCACCAGCGGATCTAGGCCCAAAATGTTGATCAGAAACAGGCCCCACAGCAACTCATGAATGGCTCTCGGAACAGCCAGCAGACCTCGCACGGTCAGCCACGCCAGCGCTCCACCCCGTCGCGGAAACAGCGTGAGCCACCAGACCTCTGCCGCCAGCAGGCCGCCCACAAAGCCCAGCAGCACGCTGAGGGCGGTACCGCAAACAGCATAGGCCAACGTCACCAGAGAGGCGCGAGCGATAATGCCCAAAAACTCGGGAGACAGATCGGGAGACAGGCTAGCCCGAAAAAACTGGCCGACCTGCCCTAGCCCGCCCCAGTTGAAGAGGTCAACGCCCGCTCGCCCAACCCCAGCCGTGTAGAAAGCGGCTGCGATCGCAACCACCGCCACCCAGCCCCAGGCAGTCCGGCTATTCCAGGGAGAGGGGCGGCGCGCAACAGCACCAGCGTTGGGAGACAGAGGCACGGGCTGAAAGGGCCTTAAATCCGGTAGAGGTCAGCAATCATCGAATCAGTGACAGCCTGCGCTGGCGCATCAAACAGCAGCTGGCCGTGGCGCAAACCGAGGATGCGATCGCAGTGGCTAAAGGCAAAGCCAATATCGTGCAGGCTGATCACCAGCGTTGTCCCAGTGTCATAGTTAAGCTGCCGCAGCAGATCCATCATCTCGCGCGATCGCTCTGGATCTACGCTAGAAATTGGCTCATCTGCCAGAATCACCAGCGGATCTTGCACCAGCACCCGGGCCAGCGCCACTCGCTGCTGCTGACCCCCCGACAAGCGCTCCGTGCGAGCATAGAGCTTTTCGGCAATGCCAACCTGGGCCAGCGCCTGGGCCGCCCGCCCCACCTCCTGCGGCCAGATCAAAGACCAGGCCGCTTTAAAGAATGACCAGCGCCCCAAATGCCCCGCATTGACATTGTGAATCACCGGCAGATTAGGCACCAAGTGATGCTGCTGGTAAACCGTACCAATGCGCCGCTGTACCTGCCGCAGCTGGTGTGGGCCAAGGCGGCCTATGTCGCGGCCCATCACCCGCAACTGCCCCGAAGAGGGCGGCAAGGTGCCATTGAGCAGACTGAGCAGAGTGCTTTTGCCAGCCCCACTAGAGCCAATCAGGGCCACCCGCTCTCCGGCTGATACCGTCAAAGAGAGATCTGCCAGCGCTGGCACATCCCCAAAATAGCGGCTGACGCGGCGCAGCTCAAAGAGCGGTTCTCCCAAAATCTATCCCCCTACTGAATCTTGCCGATCTGACGGCCCACCGCTTCAATTTGAGCGTAGTTTTCGTTCTGCGTGGGAATAAAGGTCTCTGCGCCAAACAGCTCTAAAATCTCCTGCTGCTCGGGCACGCTGGGGTCGAGGCGGGTCAGGGCAGTTTGAACTCGCTCAACAAAACCTTCTCCATAGCGCTCCTCTACTTCGGGGCTAATGACCCAGTGATAGTCGTAGTAAGGAGGCGTGTACCAGATTACGCTCACCCTACTCTCATCTACCGCCCCTTCAGCAACCCGCTGCTCCCAGACCTGGGAGTTGAGTGCACCGACCTCATAGGTGCCCGCTTCAACCAGCTTAATCGTCGCATCGTGGTTGCCGGAGAATCCGACTTCTCCCTTAAAATCTGTCGGGACAACGCCAGCCTGCTCCAGGAAGTATTGGGGCATCAGACGACCCGAGGTAGACGACTCACTGCCAAAGGTCAACGTGCGCCCCTTCAGAGCTGTTAACTCACTAATATCTTCGATCTCAGCTAGATTGCTGTTCGTATTAGCAATAAAGACGCTCTGAAATTCTGCGTCAATATCCCGTTGGGCAATAGCTTGGGCATCGGGCACCTGCAGCCTAGCCTGTACCCCCGTCAACCCCCCAAACCACACTAGGTCCAGATCGCCCACCCGAAACGCCGTAACCGCCGCTGCATAGTCGGTCACAGGCTTGTATTCAACCGGCACCCCGAGTTCTGCTGACAAATACTCAGCCAGCCGAGTGTAGAGCCGCTGTAGCTGCTCCGGGTCCTGATCGGGAATTGCGCCCACCGTCAGCGGCAGCGTGGCGCTTGCTTCTCCTGCCGGGGCTTCTCCAGAGGGGTCAGTAGGTGTGCGGGGCGTGCAGGCCGTCAACGGCCATAACAGCAGCAGACTTGCAATACCTGAGACAACAGTTCGACGAGACCAAACCACGTTTTCTCCTTACACCGTGTCTAACGAGTTGATTTGCTTGACAAACGTTTAATTTACTAGAATTCCAGCCGCATCCAAACCCACGATTTTGCTTTGCCGGGTCTGAATTTCCTATGCACTCAAACGCAATCAAGCTTCGGCTTCCGTTTCGCCTACAGAGCTACCTTGACCCGCTATAGTGACCTTCAGGCAATTTCATCTAGCAGATGTTGTATGGCTTCAGGTGATTGGCACTATCTCTATCCTCCGCTTCTGGGCGGCACGCTACTGAAGCGCTACAAACGCTTTTTTGCCGACATTGAGCTAGATACCGATGAAGTAATTACGGCCCACTGCCCCAACACCGGGCCAATGACCGGAGTGTGCAATCTAGGCGGTCGAGTACTGGTGTCTCACAAGCCCGACCCCAAGCGCAAACTGCCTTACACATGGGAACTTTCAGAGGTTCACGATACGGTGCCGACTTGGGTGGGGGTCAATACAGCAGTGCCCAATCGAGTCATCAAGTCAGCCCTAGAAGCCCGTCTTTTTCCAGAACTGGGAGCTTATGACCAGATTTTGTCTGAGGTCTGCTATGGCAGCGATCGCAAAAGCCGAGTAGATTTCGTGCTCAAAGGCGACCCTCAGCAGCCACCAATTTATGTTGAGGTCAAAAATACCACCTGGGTGCAGGGACCTCGGGCGCTGTTTCCCGACACGGTGACCACTCGGGGCCAAAAGCATCTGCGGGAACTGATGGCGCTGGTGCCTGAGGCCAGAGCTGTGATGCTCTATTTCATCAACCGAGGTGACTGCGATGAGTTTGCCCCCGGCGACGGCCCTGATCCAGAATACGGACGCCTGCTGCGAGATGCGATCGCTAAAGGGGTTGAGGTGCTTCCCTGCCGCTTTGCCGTCACCCCCCAGGGGATTCGCTATCTCGGGCTAGCTGCACTTCATCTCTAAGCCTGCCTGCTCAGCTGAGTGTCTACACTGTCACAGCAGGCTGACAAAACTCGCTCTAAATTGGGTTACGAATTTTCCCAAGGAACTATCAGTTCCAACGAGCTCTGCCCCTAAACACAGAAATTCCAGTTTAAGAATCCGCCATTTTTGGGCCAAATGGCGGATTGACCTGCTTCCAAACAAGTGACTTCGGTTTCTCAGTAACGGCAGGCTTGAGGGAACTACTGAGGTTGATAGACGGTTTAAAGCTCACCTCATAGGACTGTATTGATCCTATGAATATGGACCTTAGACGGCTTTTTCACGGGGGGAAATTGGTTTTATAGAAAGAGGAGATTGACCTCTAAAGCAAATGTTTTGCCGCCCCAGATACCTGGGCCATCAAAGGCTACGGCAACTGCTCTTATAGCCGTCCTGCAGTGGGTAAAGCATTTCTCAATGTGAGGAGAGGTCAGCTCAACTTTAAGTCAAGAGTCAGACCCTGCATTTAGCCTTACCCGCTGATCAGAGCCGTTTTTAGCAAATCCAGGCCAGCCTTTGGTGTCCCCCCGCTCCAGGCATGGGTGTCCCCCATTTTTACACTTTTGATAACCACTTATTCCGACTAGGGAAGTAAGGAATCTCTGTAATGAACAGTTCAGCACACCAACAACCTGTAGACCCTGAGGTTGGCGTTTATGAATGCGAAGTCAAGCTGAAGTTTCGCATCATTGAAGAAAAAGGAGTTATGCAGAATCGGGACCAGCTACTGGAGTTGCTGGTGGATGCCGTTGCCTACGGTGACGACGATTTTGTTGAATCTCTCCAGTCGGAAGTCTCTCTGCAAGAGATCTCTGAGGTCGACGCCTCTCCTGAAATGCGCCGTCAGCTTATCCGCTTACGTAACGCCAACTGGCGTTAGCGCTAATGAGATAAGCTCGCTTACGCCACGGCCCATCCGCTGGCTAATCCAGGGCTGTCCACCTCTGTCAAACAGGACCTAAAAAGTTCTTTAGGAAAAAAATGGTGAGCAGTTTGACACAGGGGCACCCCTTGTCTATACTAAAAAATGTCTGAAGTCCGCGCCCCCATCGTCTAGAGGCCTAGGACACCTCCCTTTCACGGAGGCGACGGGGATTCGAATTCCCCTGGGGGTATACTTCGGACTCATCAAGAAACAAAGCCCTGAGATGTTAAAACATCTCAGGGCTTTGCTTTTAGTATTTTTTGGGTTGATGGGGTGGCAGGCAGTGAGGCTCATATGCGATCGCACATCACAGTCCCTAATTCAATGTGTATTAGCCCTGAGGGAATTTTGATCCCAGCATCCCATCTACGTGAGTGAGGCGGGAGGTTTATTTGCGATCGCGCTCCAAGTCCCAAAGGGCCTTTTCGGCACACCACTGACCTGACTTACCTGGGTTCTTTTCAGCAACCTGCCTCACCAACCGCTCTGAGAGCTTTCTGTTGTAAGTGTATCGGTCAAGCTTAAACAGTAGAGAAGTGGGTATCTCAACCTCCTCACGCAGCATCGATGGGTGAAAAGTGCTCGGAACTGATAGCGAAGATTGGGGAGGTGGGGTAGCAGAAGGTTGAGGTGCTGGTGTTGTTTTGGTTGGAGTTGGCCGCTTTTTATAGATGATCATGCCCCCAGCATTACCAAAGCCCGTTTCAGACTTCACCCAATTGGGCTCAGGTAACGGTGGCGGCGGAGAAGCACTAGGAGTAGGAGCCGAGGGCGGCTTTGTAGCGGGAGTGGAGGGTGGAACAGCAGTCTCTTGCTTAGGTTGAGTGCTAGATCGAGGGGGTGAAGCAGGAGGCTGCTCTCGATAGACAACTGTGCCCCCCAGGTTTGCGATTTCCTTTTTAGGCCGTTTCGGCTGTGTGTTGAGTTTGATTTTGATGGTTCGTGATTGTGTCGCTCGCTTGGCTGTAGGGGTGGTAGAAATCCGCCCTTGGCCGCAGTCGATCAGCAGCCCCAACACAGCTCCAAAGAGGGTGAAAACGACGTAGGTTTCCATGCTTAATAAGGCCCTCCGGGAACTCCATAGGTCGAAAACACACACTGCTTGTGCTCCCATCCGCTAGAAAGAACCCAACGGCTCCTGAATCCCCAGGTCTGCCCCTTGAAAACAGCTTTAGACTCATATTCGCCGGGATTGAGGTAATAGGTCGTGGGGACTGATTCAGCTTCACAGTCCTGTGGCCCTTGCCCAGGCGCATAGGTTGAACAGTTAGGGCAAGGCGCAAACCTCAAAATAGTGCGTTCGTTGAGGCCGTTTGTCAGGGTTATCTCTAAAGGCTCCGGCGATCCATTGAAAATGGTTACAGAGGCCGTTGTCCCTTGAATTTGATACACAGCATTTGGCGGGGGAAAGTCGTACAGCTTTACCCGTTGAGCTGTAGCTTGAGAAAGCACTCTGGTAGGCTGAACTTCAGAGCCTTCAGTGCCTGCAGCCAGGCTAAAGCCTACTAAAGCTCCAACAGCCCACCAGATGGGTTGTTTTTTAGTCATAGCCATTAATTGGATGGCCGAGTCATCTACAGGAAACACACTCTTAGAGTTCCCAGTTCAGCAGTGAATTCCTGATGACTGTGTCACGGCTCAGACTCCAATTTGACCCCAATTGGCCCTGAGAGGGATTAACCACCTCAGAGCTTAGACATGAGCTGTTAACCCTCAGGCTTAGCTGGCTATGCGGGTCAGCAGCACAGGGCAGTTGGCGTAGACTCGCACATAGTCTGACAGCGATTCGCCCAGCAATCGGTCTAGGTCGGGCAGACCTTTAGCAATAGAGGGACGGCGGTCGGGAGAACCCAAAATCAGCAGGTCGATATTTCTGTCTTCAACCAGCTGACAAATCCGGGTTCCTGGTTTGCCTTCTGGGGCCTCCAGTTTGCAAGGAATGCCGTATCTTTTGGCTTCAGACACAGCTGCCATCAAGATCGGGTCTTGACTGGGATCAGAGCTGGTGACGTCAGATAATTTGGCCTTTAGGTTAGAAACGGTGTGTACCAGAGTTAGCTCACCACCCTTGATGTCTCTCAGCAGCGTGAGTGCCAAGTTTAGGCTTTCCCGCGCTGAGTCTGACTTATCGAGGGCAACCAGCACCCGTTTGATTGGGCGAACGGTGTAGAGGTCATCTTTGACCAGCAGCATGGGCCGCGAAGCCAGCTGAAACACGTATTGGCTGACTGAGTTCTCCAAAATTGCCTTCAGCCCTTTCAAGCCGCGAGAGCCCATGATGATCAGGCTGGCATCGATTTCATCAGCGACTTTGACGACCACGTCCTTGGGGTCACCTTCCCGCAGCACTGCTGTCACGCGGGTGGGGTCGAGATCCAGGTTCTTGATGGCACCGGCCAGGGTGCGCCCACCTTCTTCCCACTTTGCAGTCATCCCTTCTGCGGATACCTGGGAAGGCACTACGTGAAGCACGGTTACAGAAGCCCGCTGAATGGTGGGAATATCCATCAGGACTTTCATCATGGCTTCGGTATTACCGACTCCGGAGTCTGCCAGAAGAATTTTTTCTATCATAATGACCTCTTATTGCTTGCCCCAAAAAGGCTGGCTAACGATGGGAGTTGAGAGGATGTAAGTTGGGTATTTGGCCTTGAAATCCTGATTTTTCAAGGCTCTAAGCTTACCCTCAACCATCATAGGCATTGGTTTTGGAGCTATTTTGGCGGAATTCATAATTTGTAGTAGAGCGCAATTAATTACGCTTTAAGGCAATTTCATTTCGCCTTGGGCGGTGTGGAATCGGTTTCTGGTATTCTGACCGGGGTTTGTATGGAGTGGCTATGGCAACAGGATGGTTTGACTACCCGGTGCGAGTGCAGCCTCACCACACTGACTATGCCGGGATTGTCTGGCATGGTACCTACGTCGCTTGGATGGAGGAAGCGCGGGTAGAGTATTTGCGATCGCACCAAGTCAATTTTGCCGACTGGGTGGCAGCGGGCATTGACCTGCCCGTAGTAGACCTGTCTTTGCGCTACCGGCAGTCGCTGCAGATGGGCGAGGTTGGCGTGGTGCGGGCTAGGGTAGAGCCAATTAAGGGCATCCGCATCGTTTGGCATTTTGATATTCAGCAGCAGGAAACCGGCACCACCTGCGTGCTGGGCACAGTGACCCTAGCGCCAGTTGACCGCCAGACCCGAAAAGTACTGCGCCGCCTGCCGCCAGAATTCCAGGAGATCCTTCAGGCGTTAGCTGCAGATCTCTAGCAGTCGCATCTAGAGAGATCATTTTGCATAATAAAGGGCAGTTATTAAAAACCTGTGGGAAAGCCTATGTTGCAGCCGATTCGCACCCTCCTTCGACCGGCACTTGTCGTCACCTTGGTCTGCCTGTTGGCGGTCATAGGCGGGCTGTGTCTCCCTTCCCCAGCTTACGCTCAGGCCAATACCGTTGATTACACCCTAACTAATTTAAGCTTTCGAGACTTCTCCCACCAAAACCTTTCGGGCACCTCTTTCGCGGCGGCTGAGATGCGAGAGGCTAATTTTGAAGGGGCTGACTTAAGCGGAACGATCTTGACCAAAGCCTTATTTCTCAAGGCCAATCTAGCCGGAGTCGATCTCTCCAAGTCCTTTGCCGACCGGGTAGTTTTTGATCAGGCTGATCTGACCAATGCGGTGGTGACCGAAGCCATTATGACCAGCTCGACCTTCACCGACACGATTATTCAAGGCGCTGATTTCTCAGGTACGATCTTGGACCGATACCAGATCGCGCGGATGTGCAAAGTTGCCGATGGCGTTAACCCGGTGACCGGAGTCAGCACGCGAGACAGCCTGGGCTGCCGCTAGGGCTAGCACTGGGGGCGAGCAGTTCCCTAAAGGACATCTGCCCTTGAGCAAGGCTGCTACCAGAGGTCTGGTTAGCTTAAGTATCGCGCTCGGTGCGAATCCAGCGCTTTTCTGGCCTGACCACGTAGCCTATGTACAGGGGAATCTTCCAGAGAATGTATAGGGGGATTTGTACTAGCTGCTTTAAGCTAATTTCGCTGCGGCCATAGCGCTGCCAGGCTAGCCCGATAGCCAGGAACAGGCAAGCACCGGCTAGGGCCGCCAGGGTCAGGGGTAGCAACAGCCCAGTGACGCCAGTAAAGATAGCCATTACCACTAACAGCCCAGCCCAGAGCATCACAAGCAGGGACAGGGGCAGCACCGATAGCTCCAGCGCCAGCGACAACAAGCCCAGACGACCCTGCCGCAAAAACTGCAGCAGGAGCTTGGGTACAAACTCTGACATAACCTGGAGATGGCCGTGCTCCCAGCGGGTGCGCTGGCTCTTGGCGGCCGCTTCTCCCTGGGGCAGGCGGCTAGTTACCCAGGCTTCTGGGCAAAACTGGGGTGGGTAGCCTGCGATCGCAAGATCAAGCCCCAGCTTCATGTCTTCTACGATGTGGCCGCTGGCGATGCTAACTGCCGTGGCTGCCGCCCAAGGCATGGCCATGCCCGTGCCGGTCAGCAGGCAGGGCTGCTGGAGCTGGCGCAGACCTAGGGGCCGCACCAGGTTTTTAACTTTAAAGGCAAAGGCCGAGATGGAATCTTTTAAGCCAGGGTCATGGGGCTTTTCCATCAGGTAGGTTGCCTGTACCGGATAACCAGTTTTCAGAGCCTGCTGGGTGAGAGCGGCAATACTACCCGGATGAGCATTACAGTCGGCATCTAAAAAAATCACAACCTGGGGCGGTTCGGCCTTGAGGTGAGTTAGGCCAAAGTCGAGAGCGTAGCCCTTGCCCCGGTTTTGAATGTTAAACCGCTCAATGACGGTAGCTCCGTAGCTGCGGGCAACAGCGGCAGTGTCGTCTGTGCAGTTGTCGGCAATGACGATGAGGCGGTCTTGCGATCGCAACTGAGGCTTAACCGTTTCTAGCGTTTGGCCAATGCCAGTCGCCTCGTTATGGGCCGGAATCAGCACGGCTAGCTTGACCTCAGCGGGCAGGGTAACCTCAGCCCCCTGCTTGACTCCCCGCCAGAAAAAAGCAGCCAGGCATTCTAAAAACAGCACCCCTGTTGGCACCAGCACCAGCAACGCGACCGCCGACAGCAGCAGAGCAAGGCTATTTAGAGGGGTGAAGCTAAAGCTGGTCAATGGCACAGTGTCCTCCTGGGAACAGGGTTGGCGATGCTGGAGGGTCTACAGAGGTTGCAGGACAGGCTTCTAAAGCTAGAAGAACGCACAAACAGCCGTTGACTGTAAACATAAAACCTTCTTTGGCAGCTTATCAGAGTCAAAAACAGGCTCAGCGAGGGTCTGGTGAGGTTTTACTTCAGCTTTACAGGTTGGTGAACCCTTCTAGCAGCCTGCCTGAGCCAAAACCTGCTCTACGGCCAGAGTCCAGCCTTCGGGAGCAGGTTCTGGAGCAACCTGCCAACCCCGGTCTGCTAGCTTGGGATGGGGGCCGCTCGGGCCGGGCAGTACGATGGCAATGTCTACTGCTTCTAACATATCTAGATCGTTGGGGCTGTTCCCTAGACCCACAGTCTTTACGGTGCTGCCTGCGGGCAATCCCGTCTGGTATAGGGCGGTCAGCTGACGAACAGCAGCTCCTTTACCTGCCTCGCCGCCAATTAGGTGAGAGAAGCGATCGCCGACCACTACCCGAAAGCCAAAATCCTCGACCACGGCAACTAGAGTTTCAGGCTCAACATTTTTTGGCGTCATGAACGGTTCTGTAAACTCACGAGCCTTGGCCTGCTGGGCGTCAGCGTGGGCCAATTTTGTCATCTGCTCAATCTGCTCTACCGTCCAGTCGCCAAAGCCCTTAAGCGGTCTGCCTAGCTGCTGGGCAATCGCCTTGAGCGCAGCCCTAGCCACCACATAGGTGCAGCCCAGCTGCAGGATACGGTAGCCGTCAGCATCTTCTCCCTCTGGCAGCTGAAACTGGTTCTGGTCGTGAGGAATAAAGACAGCACTGCCGTTTTCCACCACAAAGGGATCGCGCAGCCCTACTCGCTGGCGCAGCGTTTCGACTTCCCGACGGGTCTTGCTGGTGACGGGAATCACGGGAATACCTTCGGTCCCCAGCCGCTCCAGCATCGGCACGGCAGCCGCGTAGGCATAGTCTTCAGAGCCTAGCAGGGTGCCATCGAGGTCAGTAAAAATCAGCAGGGAGGTTTTGCTTGTCATGGTGGAGCAGCCTGTTATGCAACCGCTGAAAAGCTTACCGCATTCAATACTTGGCAGAAAATGCTGCCCACGACCGGCCCTTGTCACTTTCGAGGGGAAGACCCTACTGAAATCAAACCCAAGGACGTATTTGTACGCAGTATCTTAGATAAGTGGATGCAGCTAGAGAGGCTCTCATGAACAGTTCCCCGTCCCAGATAGACCGCGCGATTCGGATTGCTGTGGTAGGGGACGTACATGACCAGTGGAGCCCTGAAGATGCGATCGCACTTCACCACCTAGCCATTGACCTGGTGCTATTTGTCGGCGACTTTGGCAACGAAGCAGTCGGCGTAGTGCGGCAAATTGCGGCGCTAGAGCAGCCCAAAGCCGCCATCTTTGGCAACCACGATGCTTGGTACACCGCCACCGACTGGGGCCGCAAGAAAAGGCCCTACGATCCGGCTCAAGAAGATTGGGTGCAAACTCAAGTCGATCTGCTGGGAGAATGTCACGTCGGCTACGGCAAACTTGACTTTCCCCAATTCGGCCTCACGGTTGTTGGGGGCCGACCCTTTAGCTGGGGCGGTTCTGAGTGGAAAAACAAAACTTTTTACGCCAATCGCTACAACGTCCATGGCTTTGCCGAATCTGCTGAACGGATTGTGGCATCAGTGCAGGCGGCCGCTCACGAGACAGTCATTTTCATTGGGCACTGCGGCCCGACCGGCCTAGGCGACCAGCCAGAAGACATCTGTGGCCGAGACTGGAAACCCTTGGGCGGCGATCATGGCGACCCCGATCTGGCCGAGGCCATTGCCGCTGCTCAAGCGTTGGGTAAACAAATCCCCCTCGTCACCTTTGGCCACATGCACCACGGCCTGCGCCACCGCAAAGACCGTCTGCGTCAACGGCTGCTGAGTAATCCAGACGGCACCGTTTATCTGAATGCGGCCAGCGTGCCCCGTATTGTGCAGACGCCAACCGACTGTCAGCGCACTTTCTCAGTCGTCACATTGAAAGGCGGCCAAGTGGATCAGGTTTGCCAGGTTTGGGTCAACCAGTTTTTTGAGGTCTGCTCTCAAGAGGTGCTGCACCAGGCCACAGAAACAGTTGCGATGGTCCCTTAGCCAGCCTGTTCAGCGATCGCAGATGGGTGCTATAACAGAAAAGCGAATCATCCATCGCAACCCCCCTGGAGAGGTGGCAGAGTGGTCGAATGCGTCCGACTTGAAATCGGATGTACCGAAAGGTACCGTGGGTTCGAATCCCACCCTCTCCGTTGCTAACTAAGCTGAATCAGCGAGACTAAAGCCGTCGGGTGAGCGTCAGCCCATGGGTGTCTGTTCCGCAGGTGGTAAAGAGCTGGTGGGTTTGGGCTAGCGCTTTAATTTTGGGGGTCTGCTTAGGGCAGGGTCGCCAACACTCAGGATTGTCGTAGGCGTAGTAGGTCTCAATTCCGTCAATGCCCAGTTCAGCCGCACCAGCAATTAGCTCAGCTGCTGCCCGTCGATAGCGAGCTGGATGGGCCAGAACCGCCAGCCCTCCAGCCGCTTGAAGGGCGCAAATCACCTTGTCCGCCAATCGATTTTCTCCCTGAGGAGCGTGTCCCTGAATGTAGGGCTGCATCGCCGAGTGCTGAGGGCTAAAACCATATCCCAAAATATGAACGTCAGTGCCCAGCAATAGAGAGTTAATCTCGATACCTGTAAAGAGACGAGGAAGCTCTCCCTGGCTGCTTAAAACTCCGCTTTTGCCTACTTTGACTCGCGCCGGATGACGCCACTGCCAGTCTTCTAGCCATCGTCTGGCTCTGAAATAGCCTGCAACAGTGTGATGATCAGTGATGGCAAATCCCTTCAGCCCCAACCCAAACGCCTGCTCCATGAGCGCTTCCGGCGTGAGTCGGCCATCTGAACAGACCGTGTGCATGTGAAAGTTGTACGAGGTAGGACAACTCGTCTCATCGACAGATGAGAAAATTCCCCTCAAGACTTTCATTCTGCTTGCTGCTCCGACTCTGAGGCCCGGAACCTGCACAGGGCTGGCCACCATGATTATTGCAAAAGATTGCGTGTGTCTTCTACTAATATAGCTTCTGCCTTAAGCATATATAGAGTTGATGTTCGAAAGTGTTCACTACAGACCAATGTAAGTTTTGGAAAAGCCTTGCCCCCATAGGCTCCTGGCTTCAACGAGCAAGTTTAAACCTAGCTCCTACCATAGAACTAAAAGGGAGGCCTCAAGTAGGCAAAGTTACCCAATAGCAATGTCTGAGGCCGCCTTGTTTAACAGCTCCAAACTAAAACGTTGCAGCAAGATTGAGCTGTTTGTTAACAGTTAGGGAGCCTGATCTGAAATACTCAAATTACACGCAGAGCGCGCCTGACTAACCGTACCTTGAAGCATTTTGAATTCCCCGATTTCCATGTGCCCAATTCAGTTATTAATTTGGCCAGCCGTTGGCAGATGCCGCCGAGTTCAACCGACGATCCTATTGTGCGGGGTACTCGTTACCTAGAAGAACTGCGCCAGATAACCCCAGCTTCTGTAGGGATTGACCTGGAGGGGGAGCTTTGCGATCGCATGAAAATGTGCGGCTGGATCGGCCTGCAGATCCAGCGGGTAAACCAACATCTCCAGAGCCTGTTAGAGGAGTGCGAAGCCTGTCTGCATCCAGCCGATCGCCCCTTCGTGCAAATTCTGGCAGCGCCTTTAGCCAACGACTTGGGCCTAGATGGCGTTTGTATCCTTCAGACCCGGCCCATAACGCTGCTAATCGATGTGGGTCGGGTGCTGCCTCAAGACTGGTTGGCTATGGTAGCTCACGAATACGCCCATGCTGTCGTCGGCTCTCCAGGGCACGATATCGGTTTCCAGCAGACCCTCACCCATCTATGCCTGGGGCTAGGTCTACTGTCTCCTCCCACAGGCCGCTCCAGTGAAAGCCTAGCCAGCTGGCCCCCCTGCCAACCCCAGCTCCATCCAACAGCGTTTTGGTTGGGAAAAACCCCTTTGCCGCACCGCTAACGCTAATCACTTCCCCCAAGACTGACCCTAGCAAGGGCATCCGTTGAATGGGAGAATAAAACCGATATCTAGCTGCGTAGATTTGAGAAGCATGAAACGTCTTTTTTTGGCCCTGAGCATCGTCTGGTTTGTATGCCTGGGCCTTGCCCAATCCGCTTACGCGGCTATTCCTGAGGATGTAGAGAAGCTGCTAGACACCAACTCCTGTCCGGTGTGCATCCTCGACGAAGCCGATCTGCAAAATGCCGATCTGCAAAACTCAAATCTAAAAGTGGCTGTTTTGACAAAAGCCAACTTGCAGGGAGCTAATTTGAGTAAGGCCAATCTGATGCTGAGCTATTTTGACAGAGCTGACTTGAGCGGAGCTGTCTTAGCTGGAGCTAGCCTCAATGGGGCTAATTTGAGTGAAGCTAAGCTAGTTGGGGCCGACTTGCGAGGCGCTGAAATGACCCAGGCAAACCTGAATAATGCAGACCTGTCTCAGGCAAACTTGGAAAACGCTGTTTTGATGAGCGTGGTGTTAGGTACTGCAGACCTGACAGACGCCAACTTGAAGGGTGCTAACCTGCGAGGGGCTAACCGTAGTGAGGTGCGCTTTTGCCGCACTACCATGCCGGATGGAGCCATCGAAAACCGCGATTGTCCCTAGCCTACCGATCTTAGTTCACTGGCCCTAGCCCATCTGTTGTGCTTCGCGGCCGTAAGCCTGCCAGGCTAAGTCAATCAGGCCGTTGAGAATGGCGGTAGCAACTACGGCACTCCCTTTACGACCGTTAATCCGGATATGCGGGATGAGGGTGTCCTGCAGGCGGGCTTTGAGGACATCGACATCGAGAAAACCGGCTGGGGTACCAACGACCAACGCCGGTCGCACCTGGTCTTCTTCGATCAAATCTACCAGCGTGGCCAGAGCGGTATGAGAAGAGCCAATGACAAAGATGCCCTCAGGGTAGCGTTTGGCCAGCGTCTCAATGCCCCAGGCAGCCCGGCTCTTTCCCTTTTGGGGCCGGGTCAGGGCATCCATACTGCAATACACCGGATTGGCAAAGGTGGCTTGAATGCTGGGCGTAATACCGACCTGCGCCATCGGCAGATCTACAATGATAGTAGTGCGGGCGGCTAAAGCTGCAGCCCCCGACTGTAAAGCCTGATCTGAGAAGTGAATGAGGGATTTGTACTCAAAGTCAGCGGTGGCATAGATAACCCGACGGACAATTTCGTATTCTGAGGGAGAAAATGCGTGCTCACCGATTTCTTGGTCGATGATTCTCAGACTTTGAGCATCGGATATGTGCCATTCCATAGCCAACCTGGGAGGGGAGTCGGGTCGTAATTGCTTGGCTAAGTGTATCAGGTGTTGCGCCCATCGCATCGACTGGAGAGCCTGCTTAGGTGCCGATGCGCCCCTCTCTACCAAGTTTTTTCAAGATTCCGGGCGATTGGTTCAGCCTGAGCGTTTCTTTGCGGTAAGCAATACTGCATAATGACGGTGCTGCCAGCGCCTGTGACGCCGCTCTGTAGAAGGGCTACTTAAAAACGGGCACCTTCAGGCAGGGATTGACGACATCATAAGATAGCCCCCTGCGTTTTATCAGCAGTCCAGCCCCCGCTTTAATATTTGCAGCAAAGGTTCGTGAATGATTGCAGTTTGGCATTCCTGTAACTCTCCGCAATGTGCTTCACCAGCGTCTTTAGTGGCTGACCAACGCCGGCCGCTGCGCAGGCTCTTAATCCTGGTCATGGGGTTTGCAGCGATTGAGTGGGTCGTGGGCGGGTTCAGCCACAGCTTGGCTCTACAGTCAGACGCGGGGCATATGCTAGCTGACGGCTGGGCCATTATTTTGGCGCTCACGGCTAGTTGGCTGACCCGGCTCATGCTAGCGCGTAAATCCGCAGGTCGGCCTCGTTTAGACGTGGCTTCAGCTTTGATTAATAGCTTTGGTCTGCTGGTGATGGCTGGGTTAATCAGTTGGGAGGCCGTTAAGCATTTGATTGCCCCTCCCCAAGCTATCTTTAGTGAACCCATGCTGATAACAGCAATCATTGGCCTAGTGATCAACGGTCTAGGCGTATGGATGCTGCACGGCGAAAATCATCAGGACTTAAATGTGCGGGGCGCATTTTTGCATGTGTTGGCTGATCTTGCCAGTTCGGTGGGGGTAATTGCGGGTGCGATCGCAATTTCAACCTTCCACTGGTTCTGGCTCGATGGCGCTATTAGTCTAACTGTCGCCCTGCTAATCGGGGGCAGCGCCATTCCTTTGATTCGCCAAAGCATTCGCTCCCTACAGATAACACAACCGAGTTTGCAAGAGCTTGGCCTTCTCGAAATCGGCTCAACGGACCTAGAAGCCCTCTTAACTGCGCGCAACCGCACCTGAGCCATTCAGCCAAAGGAGCAACTAACAAAAGGAACTGAGGGTTTTTCAGCCCTCAGTTCCTTTGCATATCTACCTTGGCGTCACCACTAAAGGCAGCGCTATCGGTGGACTGGCGATCCTTTAGTGAACTGCAGCACTCGCTCTAGCGGCACTTTGACTTGGCTGGGGTTATTAATCAATCGATAGCCCAGATCAGAGAGAACCTTGGTAAGCGAGTAATTGTCTAGCAGCACCTCCAGTTCCTGCTGGGTTTTGGGCAGGAAGGTGCTCTCTTGGGCCGCTGTCAGGTAAGCGTGGAGGAAGCCGGCGCTTACCCAGCGCTCCCAGAAGTGCGCCCACTGCTGCATGCGATCGCGCTGTTCCGGGTGGATCATGCCGCTTTCAACCTCATCCTCAAAGGCCTGGGTGACCGCGTAGTGGAAGGATTGCAGCATACTGGCCACATCTCGCAAGGGCGATCGCTTCATTCGGCGTTCATTGAGATTGAGGGCAGCTTCGCCTTCAAAGTCAATGATGTAAAAGTCCTTACCGGTATAGAGCACCTGCCCTAGATGGTAGTCGCCGTGATAGCGCGCTCGCAGAGCCGTAATTTTGAGATCTAGCACTCGGCGGAAGTGCTCTAAAAGATCCTGCTGTAGGCTCAAAACCCTTTGGGCCAATGGCTTAGCATCCTCTGGAAGCAAAGGCATTCGCTCCTTCAGCAGCAAAAAGACCCGGCCTGCGATGTTGCGATCGTATTGATAGATCGAACGCTGGTAAAAGGTCGTAAACGGTTCTGGGGCAAAATCAGGATTTTTGGGATCTGAGGTCAAGGCCAGGTGCAGTTCCGCTGTGCGCTGACCTAAGAGCTGCACATTAGCTAGGTAGGAACCAATGGCATGGGAAATAAATGCCTTAACTGTGGGCACATCTGCGGCTGAGGTGGGCACCAGATTAGAGGACAGGGGAAATGGCCCAGCTTCACTGCCCAGGGGTATCTCGCTATCGAGAGCTAGGTCAAAGACGCTCCGTAAAGACAACAGAGATCCCTGCGGCACCGGCACAGCCATCAAATCAGCCTGCTGCACCGCCACCTGATCAAAGAAGCTGCGTAGGCTGTCTAAGGAGTACTCCCAAGCGCTTTGAGCATCGGGCACATACTGCTGCAAGATCCCGACAGTCGTGGGTTCTTCCTTAGGACGGCGGTACTCCAGGCAGCCTGCCACTGAGGTAATGTGCTCGAAGCGCTGCTGATCTAAGAATCGACGGATTTCCAGGTCTGGGTTGGTACCCTCTCCGGCTTTGCGGAATAGCTTTAAAATCAGCTGGGGCATTATCCCTTCCTTTACCACCTCGCCGGAGTAGATGATGGAGGTGTTATTAAACTCGCCCTTGAGCAACAGCGGCTCTCCCTGCAAGCTACTGCCGCCAAAGGCTTCAAACAGCTCGGTGGCGTGGGCAACTAGCTCACCGGTTTTGCCTCGATAGGTGCGGTTATGGGCAATGGTGTCGAGCAGCCCCATGAGGAAGGATTTGTCTGCGATCGCATCCACCAGCACCGCCACCTCATCGTTGCCTGGTCGGCGCAGACGGGCTACAACTGCCTGGGGATTTTCAGTCAGCAAATGCAGTGCCTGTTCCCCTTCAGCCTGGGTTAGAGCCAGCAGGTAAATATCCGGATCGCCCTGGGTATACTCAACCCGCAGCGCCAGTAGCTGAGCCTCTCGGCCATCGTGGGGCAGAGGAATGACCTCAATAATTTGGGCGGTACGGGCAATGTGCCGTCCCTTCGGTAGCCAGTTGTTGCGCAGCAGGTAGTCTGGCAACAGCGCCTCTAGCCGCTCCCGCAGTGCCGGCTGCTGCAGCACCGTTGACCAAGGATCTGCCACTGTCAGCGTGGGCAGATCGATCTGCGGCTGAAGCTGCATCTGGCTGGGCTGTAGCTTCAGAGTAAACCAGTAGAATGCATAAGGCCCAAGGCTAAGGAAGTAGGGCTGCTCCTCAATCGCCGGAAACTCTGTGCGGCCAAAGATCTCAACCGGCACCCGACCCTTAAACCCAAGCAAATCGAGCTGCACCGTCTGCACAAAGCGAGACAGGTTAGCCACCACCAAAATCTGCTCATCTTCATGGGTACGGGTAAAGGCCAGCACCTTACGGTTATCTGGGTGCAGCATTTGAAAATCGCCCTGCCCCAACGCCTGATAGCGCTTGCGGGTAGAGATCAGCCGCTTCATCCAGTTCAACAGCGAGTTGGGGTTAGCCCGCTGCGCCTCCACATTTACCGTGTTGTAGTGGTACTCCGAATCTACAATCAGCGGCAGATAAAGGCGGTGGGGATTGGCCCGGCTAAATCCAGCGTTACGGTCAGGAGTCCACTGCATCGGCGTGCGCACCCCGTTGCGATCGCCCACATAGACGTTGTCGCCCATGCCGATCTCGTCCCCGTAATACAAAACTGGGGTGCCCGGCAGCGCCAGCAGCAGACTGTTGAGCAGCTCAATTTGTCTGCGATCGTTCTCCAGCAGCGGGGCCAAACGACGGCGAATCCCCAGGTTCACCCGCATCTCTGGGTCATGGGCATAGACCCGGTACATATAGTCCCGGTCCTCATCCGTGACCATTTCCAGCGTCAGCTCATCGTGGTTCCGCAGAAACAGGCCCCACTGGCAGTTGTCAGGAATCGCCGGAGTCTGCTGCAAAATATCGTGAATTGGGAAGTTATCCTCCATCCGCAGCGCCATGAAGAGTCGGGGCATCAGCGGAAAATGGAAATTCATGTGGCACTCATCGCCATCGCCATAGTAGGCAGCAGCGTCTTCTGGCCACTGGTTAGCCTCCGCTAGCAGCATCCGATTAGGATACTTTTCATCCACGTAGGCCCGTAGCTGCTTCAGAAAGGCATGGGTTTCAGGCAGGTTCTCACAGTTAGTTCCTTCTCGCTCGTATAAGTAAGGGACTGCATCCATTCTGAGGCCATCCACGCCCAGATCCAGCCAAAAGTCCATCACCTCAAATACAGCCTTTTGAACCGCCGGATTGTCGTAATTCAAGTCAGGCTGATGGTGATAGAAGCGGTGCCAGTAATAGGCTTGCCCCACCGGATCCCAGGTCCAGTTCGAGGTCTCAAAATCCTGAAAGATGATTCGAGTCTCTTTATATTTCTCTGGTGTATCGCTCCAGACATAAAAATCTCGTTCAGGGCTGCCTATTGGTGCCCGCCGAGCACGTTGAAACCACGGGTGTTGGTCAGACGTGTGATTAATGATTAGCTCAATAATCACTCGGATATCCCGCTGGTGAGCAGCGGTTAGGAACTCCTTAAAGTCTCCTAGGGTGCCGTAGATTGGGTTGACTTCAGTATAATCTGCGATATCGTAGCCATCATCCCGCAGTGGCGACGGGAAAAAGGGAAGTACCCAAACCGCCGTGACCCCCAGCTCCTGCAGATAGTCCAGCCTTTCTGTCAAGCCTCGAAAGTCGCCGATACCGTCCCCATTACTGTCTGCAAAGGCTCTAACCGGTACTTCATAGATAATGGCGCTCTTAAACCACAGGGGGTCATCTTTTAAGGTCATTCCGCCAAACATGAATGTTTTCTCTTCCAAAATAGCCAAAGTCCTCCAATGTCCCAATCTTGCAAAGGTAAGAGTTGTTGCCGAACCTTCGCCGAACCTTGGAATATCTTGGGTACTTAAACCAGTAAGGCTCTACAAAGGCACTACAAGTGAACCATTCTATGAACTCAGGCCCGCTAAGCTAGGGGCTACACAATATCTTTGAACAATTGCCTAAATACAAAAAACTTATGGCTTCCCGATACGCCATTCTCCCCCTACTGTGCTTACTACTGCTCAGCAGCTGCCGATCTAGCCCCAATTCAGTTCAAACCGAAGCAGCTTCAGTCAGTCGTGAGGAAGCTGTAGCTAGCGACACCTTACGGCTACTTTACTGGCAGGCCCCAACCATCCTAAACCCTCACTTCTCTAGCGGGTTTAAAGACTCTGAGGCCAGCCGCATCACTCTAGAACCCCTAGCCAGCTTCAACGCCCAAGGGGAAATGGTTCTATTTTTAGCAGCTGAAGAACCCAGTTTGGAGAATGGTGGCGTTGCTGCCGACGGCCGATCGGTAACTTGGCAGCTCAAGGAAGGGCTCCAATGGTCCGATGGCACTCCCTTCACAGCCAATGATGTCGTCTTCACCTACGAATTTATTACCAATCCTGAGGTCGGTTCTACCACTGCCGGTACCTACGAAAGCATCGAACGGGTAGAAGCGCTCGACAACACCACTGTCCAAATCATCTTTAAAGAACCTAACCCCGCCTGGTACCTTGTTTTCACCGGCACTGAGGGGATGATTTTGCCCCAGCATCTATTTCAAGACTACGCTGGGGCCAATGGCCGAGAAGCTCCAGCTAACCGCATGCCGGTTGGCACCGGCCCTTACCGAGTCGCTGAGTTTCGCCCTGGAGATGTGGTTGTCTACGAGCCCAACCCCAACTACCGGGCAGCCGACAGCCTTGCCTTCAAGCGCATTGAGCTCAAGGGCGGCGGAGACGCCACCTCTGCAGCCCGCGCTGTCCTGCAAACAGGAGATGCCGACTTTGCCTACAACCTACAAGTGGAAGCGCCGGTGCTGCAGCAGTTGGAAGCGGCAGGCCGGGGAGAGGTAGTTACCAGCTTTGGCTCGCTGGTTGAGCGAGTCATCCTCAACTTTACAGATCCTAACCAGGCAACCCCTGATGGGGAGCGCTCCAGTCTGCAATTTCCCCATCCTTTCCTAGTAGATCCGCAAGTTAGGCAAGCCCTTAACCTGGCTATTGACCGAGAAACGATTACCGAGCGGCTTTATGGGAGCACCGGCAGAGCCACAACCAACTTTCTGGTAGCACCCGAGCCCTTTAACTCTAGCAACACTACCTATACCTACAGCCTGGATCAGGCACAGACCTTGCTCGACCAAGCCGGCTGGGTAGACACCAACAACAACGGTACCCGCGACAAAGAAGGCATTGAAATGACAGTCGTTTTTCAAACTTCAGTCAACCCGCTGCGGCAAAAGACTCAGGAAATCATTAAACAATCTCTAGAAGCTATCGGCATAAGAGTTGAGCTGAAGAGTATCGACGCCTCCGTCTACTTCTCAGGCGATCCGGCAAACTCGGAGACTGTAGAGCGGTTTCAGGCTGACCTGCAAATGTTGGCAACTGGCAACACTAACCCCGACCCAGGAGCCTACATGAAAACCTACACCTGTGATGAAATTACTCAAAAAGCCAATAGCTGGTCTAAGCAAAACTACGCCCGCTACTGCAATCCTGCCTACGATGCCCTCTGGGAACAGTCTAATCGAGAGCTTAATCCAGAGCGGCGACAGCAAATTTTTATCCAAATGAATGACTTGTTAGTCAACGAAGCAGTCGTTCTGCCGGTAGTTCATCGCGCCGATGCGGCTGGGGTCAGCAATCAGCTAGTCGGCATCGACCTCACGCCCTGGGATCTCCATACCTGGAACATTGCCGAGTGGCAACGACCCTAAATCACCTAATCAACTAGATTACCTGATTAAAAATAGCTTCTTGAGGTTCAGGGGCAAAGATAACGTCGTATTCAAACTGAAACGACTTGGGATGACAGATGATCGAGAGCCCCAAGCTGGTCACAGCTGAGGTTGTAAAAGTGGCGATCACCAGTTCAATCAATCGTCTGCCCTGCAGGTCAGGTCTCTGCACAAAGTAGTCTCGCCGAGCAAAAAACTGACCCTCGTCCCTAGGCACAATCACGCTATTAAGCCGGTGAGCGTACTGAATAGGCTTGATAAAGGCGCGGATGAAGTCTTCTTGGTTGACCTGCAGCCGGTATAGCCGCTCATGCTGGGACCAGCTCATCTGAAACATGAGCTTGATCAGCTCAAATCCCAAAATATAGTTGAAAACGCTGTTTCGCTCTTTGCTGCTAGCTACTAGCTTAAGCGCCGATTCAAGATACAAGCCAGGCTGTTGCCGAGTGTCTTGGGCTGAATGAATATAGAACTGGCGAATATAGCGCCGAAGAACGGTTTCCGTCAAAATCAGGTCAATATGAAATCGCTGTAGATAGCTGTTAACTCGCTGCTGAGTTTCCTTGTCTTGAAGAATGCGAGATACTAACCCATCTGCGGTGTAGTCGTCCAAAAATTCAGCCTGCACCTCCGGCGGAGTCGCACACATAATGTGGCAGAGGGACAGCACATAGCGCCGTTGTTCCCAAGGCAGGCTCTCTAGCCACTGCTTAGCGGCAACCGGCAAGGAGACATAGATAGGATCGCTGTCTTGCATGGGAATACCCAGAGAGAGGGGAAACCCGAGCCAGGCTGGTCGGGCTGGCTTGGGTTCTCTTAACAATATTCCCCTATTGCCCGACTAGCCATCAGCCTCAACTTGACTGGTTGGGCTGCAATCAATGCGTTAGTAGAGGCTGCTGTAGCGTTCTTCAGCCCAAGGCTCACCTCGCTCGTGATAGCCATTGCGCTCCCAAAAGCCAAGTTCTTGTTCTTCTAAAAACTCTAGACCGTTAATCCACTTGGCACTTTTCCAGGCATAAAGGTGGGGCACCACCAACCGCAGGGGACCTCCATGTTCAGCTGGTAGCGGCTCACCTGCTAGGGTATGAGCAAAAAAGTTAGCTTCTCGAATAAAGTCAGGCAGCGCCAGGTTAGTGGTGTACCCACCATAGCAGTGGAGCATAACGTAGGCAGCTTTAGCATCAACCTCGATAGCCTGCATGAAATCTGTAACTTTGGTGCCCTGCCATTTCACGTCTAGCTTAGACCAGGTTGTAACGCAGTGAAAATCGGCAGTAAAGTCAGATTGAGGCAAGGCTATAAAGTCGGCCCAGGTCAAGGTTTTAGGTGCTGCTAAGCCCCAGACCTTCAGCTCCCAAGTAGCGGTTGCAACTTGAGGCGTTTCTCCATAAGTGAGTACCGGAAATCCGTTTGCGAGGTGCTGCCCAGGGGGTACTCGATCTGCCAACTCGGGTCCTGGCTTATTGAAGAATTTCATGGCTGTCTACTAGAGGTGCAACGATGAAAGGCATGCTTCAGGTGCGTTGTTGGAGGAGGCTATATGTAACCTCTACCAAAAGGAAATAGCGCACTCTGGAGACGGTCATAGGCTGTTCTGCTATCAGCCTAAACCATTCTTTCGCAACTCGGGCAGACCGGACTGGCATTTAAGCAGAGATCAGCCGCTTGAGCCAGCCTTTTTTGCGGAGATCCACAAAAGAGCCACATTCGGAACACTTTTTGATGCCAGACACTCCAATACGCTGAAGTCGGCTGCTGCGGCAGTCAGGACACTGCTTGGTCTTAGTCATGGCAATGAAATGCACGTAGATGTTTTAGAAGCAGTAGATGATGTCTTCTACTGTTTTATCTTTCTAAATTTCGAACGAACCGCCTAGAGAGACACTACCGAAAGCGTCATAGGCACTGGGCGACCTCAAGCGTACAATTACGGTTGTCAGCAGAAGGTATTGAGGGAAACCGTAGTAGATTATTGATTGCGGCAGGCTCTCTAACCGGGCACGAGGTCAAAGATTGGCTTCCGATCACATAGATGCTAGGTACAAGTTTCTATAGTTAAAGGGTCAGACCTTCTTCAAAAGCCTGACCCTTGATACTTAATATTGAGTCTTGTGCAGTTAACCTGCTGACTGAGGTGCTGACCTAGTCAACTACTGAACTTGCTAGAGCTTCGGGGTTAGTGGCTGTCAGTTCGGGAGCCGTCAAGACATGGGCATAGAGGCCGGTGGGTTGCTCTGCTACCAGCAGGGTATCTTGCACCCGAGCAGACACCGCAACGGCTTTGGCATCGTAGATCTGGGTTGCCAGCTTAGGATAGAGGCCAATCCCAATGATGGGGACCAATAGACAGAGCGCAACAAATGCTTCACGAGGCCGGATGTCGATAATATTGGTAACTTTGCTGAGGACTTCTCCCGGCGCACCGTAGAACATCCGGCGCAGCATGGACAGCAGGTAAATGGGTGACAGCACAACTCCAACAGCAGCCAGAATGATCACGGCCGCCTTGAAGCCAGAGCTGTAGGCATCGCTGGTCGCCATTCCCAGGAAAACAGCCAGCTCGCTGACAAAACCGCTCATGCCTGGTAGGGCCAATGATGCCATTGAGCCTGCTGTGAACAGGGCAAATGTGGTTGGCATTTTGCGGGCCATGCCGCCCATTGCATTCATGTCGAGGGTATGGGTGCGCTCGTAGGCAACCCCGGATAAGAAGAACATCACAGCCGCAATTAGACCATGGGAAATCATCTGCAGCACTGCGCCGCTCATGCCCAGGGTTGTAAAGGCAGCGCAGCCAATTAGCACAAACCCCATATGAGCTACAGAGGAGTAGGCCATCCGGCGCTTCAGATTATCTTGACCCAGGGCCGTGAGGGAAGCGTAGAGAATGTTGATGACGCCCAAGACTGCCAGCACCGGGGCAAAGTAGATATGGGCATCGGGCAGCATCTCGATATTCATGCGAATAAGGCCGTAACCAGCCATCTTCAGCAGCACACCGGCCAGAATCATGGATACAGGAGCGGGTGCTTCACTATGGGCATCGGGCAGCCAAGTGTGCAGGGGAAAGACTGGAAGTTTGACGGCAAATGCAATAAACAGCGCGGCATAGACCAGCAGCTGGAAGGTTAAAGAATAGTCTTTTAGCGCCAGTTCACTTAAGTTAAAGGTGACCTGGTCGCCGTAAAAGGCCATTGCCAGGGCTGCCACCAAAATGAAGACGGAACCAATCGCCGTATAAAGGATAAATTTGGTCGCGGCATAGAGGCGTTTTTGACCACCCCAAATAGAAATCAGTAGGTAAACTGGCACCAGTTCCAGCTCCCACATTAGGAAGAAGAGGAGCATGTCCTGGGCTAGAAACACGCCAACCTGGGCACTGAGCATGAGCAGCAGCAGGCTGAAGTAGAGTCTTCGCCTACGGGTAATGTTCCAGGAGGCAAGAATGGCCAGTGCGCTTATAAGGCCGCTGAGAACAACCAGGGGCATTGATAGACCATCGACCGCTAGCGCCCAGCTAAGACCAATTTGGGGAACCCAGGAGTAGGTTTCAACTAGCTGCAGACCGCTGGTGTTGAGATCGTAGAACCGGATAAATGCATAGAGAATGAGGGCGAATTCGATAAAGCCAATCCCTAGGGCATACCAGCGAAGTGTTTGGCCGTTCCGATCTGGCAGAACTGGAATGGGCAGAATGGCCAGGATGGGCAGTAGAACAAGGGCCGTTAGCCACGGAAACTGTTCGCTAATCATCACAAATCACGTGAATTCCAAAAGAACAGCAGCGTATCTGATGTTCCGGTTTAGGCAGTGGTCTAGCTTGAGGCGGACACATGACCCTGGGATGGCGGCATCAGAGGGGCATTTCGTTTGGGGTTCACAGCGGCCTACCCAGGCGGATCAGGTCGAAGGAATCTATCACGTGATGTCGTAGCCTCGGAGGTGATTACGACTAGGCGTACTAACCGGAGGTGTTCGCAGTGGGCAGAAATACTTAATTTCAGTGCGCCCGCTTCTAGTATAGAAAACTTCATTAACTTTTGATAAGTCATAAATACGGAAATCTTGAGAAATTTCACGCCGATTAATTTGACGTAAAAAGTTTCACCATTTCCCACACAACTCATTCAGATGAGACAACCGGAGCCTTTGCTCGCATTTGTGCTGCTCAATACGAAGCTGTCCACAGCTGGATTTTCGCCTGGGAGGAATTTGGTCTAAATGACCTCAAGTTGACTCAAGGGTTAGCTAAAGCCCTTCGAAACGGACTTTTAACACGCGAGAAGGGGAGTGGGTGCGATCGCAACTCCCACTCCCCTTCCTCCCTAAAGCTCCCAGCTCAAAGGTGTTCTACCCGCGCCCCAGCAGTATCTAAGGCCAGAATGTGAACGCTCACCGCTGCAGGGGCCGCTGTCCACGCAGCCTGCATAGTTTGTTGAACCGCTGCAGCTTGATCTGGGGGGGTGAGAGCTAATAAGGTTGGGCCTGCGCCGCTGATCACCAGACCGTGAGCCCCTGCCGCTAGAGCTGCCGCCGTTACCTTGTCATAGCCAGGAATGAGCGCCTTGCGGTAGGGCTGGTGGATGCGATCGCACAGCGCCTCCCTCAACCATGCCCCATCGCCTGTTGCCAGTCCCCGCAGCAATAAACCCAAGTGAGCCATGTTAAAAATCGCGTCTGCCCGACTGTAGGACTGAGGCAACACGCTCCTAGCCGCTTCGGTAGACAGCTCAAAATCAGGGATTGCCACTACAGGCACAATATCTGGGTGCCAAGGCACTTCACTCAAAATCCACTGACCTGACTCACTGGCGGCAGCCAGTTGGCAGCCGCCGACCAACGCCGGGACAACATTGTCGGGATGGCCTTCGATCTCAGTGGCCAATGCCACTAGATCCGCCGGACTGAAGGGCTGTCCGGCTAAGTGATTGGCCCCCAGCAATCCGCCTACAATAGCCGTAGAAGAACTGCCCAAACCCCGAGCCAAGGGCACTCCTAGCTGAATCGCGATATTTAAGGCAGGAACGGGCTGCTGCAGCTTTTCATAGGCTTGGACAAAGGCTTTATAGGCCAAATTACTGCTGTCGGTCGTAACCCGTCCTGCTTCGGTTCCTGTCACATCCACTTTGACAGTGCCGGCAGGGGCCTCTAGGAGTGTGAACTGAAACTGGTTATAGAGCGTCAGCGCCGCTCCCAAACAGTCAAACCCAGGGCCGATATTGGCTGTGGTTGCAGGAACAGTCACCTTTACAGAGTTGGGCAAGGCAGGTTCTCCAGGGCAATGCAGCAAACTGTCCACCAGCGCAGCGACTGAGGCGAAAGGAATACTACCATTTTTCTAGAACCTTGCCTCCGACGAACTTTAGATTCTTCTTTCTGGTCACAGCTGTTAGAGCATTTGAGCTCCTTTATATTGACTTATGACACGCTTCAACCGTCACACAGTTTTTAGTCAAGTTGTTACTGTTTTGGGTATTGCCGGATTATCTCTGGCGGCCATGCCTCAAAGCTGGGTAAGGGCTTCTGAGCTGTCTGAGGTGCAGCTCTCCCAAACCAATCTAGAAACGCCGGTATTCTCTGACCTCTCCCCCGATGCCTGGGCCTATCAGGCCATTCAGAGCCTCGTGCAGAACTATGGCTGTCTGGCAGGTTACCCCGACGGCACGTTTCGCGGCGATCAGCCGGTTACGCGCTACGAATTTGCCGCTGGGATGAACGCCTGTTTAGACGCAGTGTCAGGCTTTGTTCAGGAACGACAGGCAGCTAACCAAGCTGAAGTTGATCTGCTGATTGAGTCTATGCAGCAGTTTCAAACTGAATTGAATGAACTCGATAGCAGAGTGGGTCGATAGGACCACCTGCCAATAGCTTGGGAACGCCTAGGGTATTAAGGCGCTCCCAAATCTTTAGTCTTTAAAGCTAGAAATCGGCGCGGTTTGCGATCGCACTCGCCACCCGCTCCACGACTTCCGCAGCCGCAATTGACCCCAGTTCTCCCTGAGCTCGGGTGCGAATGCTCAGCGCATTGGCCTCCACTTCTTTGGCCCCAATAATCGCCATGACTGGAATTTTTTTGGTTTCAGCATTGCGGATCATCTTGCCCAGTCGCTCACCAGTAGTATCAACTTCTGCCCGAATTCCTCGAGCCAGCATCTGGTCAGCAATCTGCTTAGCAAAGCCTAGTTGCTCCTCGGTCACCGGCAGCAGTCTAATCTGCGTTGGGGCCAGCCACAGCGGAAAGTCCCCGGCATACTCTTCGATCAAAATACCGATCAGCCTCTCTAAAGAACCAAAAGGAGCCCGGTGAATCATTACCGGCCGCTGACGGGACCCGTCTTCAGCCACATACTCCAGATCAAAGCGTTCGGGCAGGTTGTAGTCTACCTGCACCGTGCCCAGCTGCCATTCTCGTTCTAGGGCATCGCGGAAGATGAAGTCCAGTTTAGGCCCGTAGAAGGCAGCTTCTCCAGGGGCTTCAAAGTAGTCCATGCCAAGGGTCTGCACAGCCCGGCGAATTGCATTCTGAGAAACCTCCCAGGCTGCATCAGAGCCAATGTACTTATCAGACTCCGGATCGCGGAAGCTTAAACGGGCTTTGAAGTTTTTCAGTTTCAGGCTGCCAAACACAGAGAGAATGAGGTCCACCACCTTCAGAAACTCGTCATCAAGCTGCTCTGGCGTCACGAACAGGTGAGAATCATCGACCGTAAACCCGCGCACCCGAGTCAGCCCGCCCAGCTCACCCGACTGTTCGTAGCGATAGACCGTGCCAAACTCGGCCAGTCGCATGGGCAATTCCCGGTAAGAGCGCAGCTCACTCTTGTAAATCTGAATGTGGAAGGGGCAGTTCATCGGCTTCATGACAAAGCCCTGCTCTGCCAGCCGGGCAGCATCATCGTCTGCCATCAAGGGAAACATATCTTCCCGGTAGTTCTGCCAGTGACCTGAGACTTTAAATAGGTCGACTCGGGCAATGTGGGGTGTCACGACCGACAGGTAGCCCCGCTTGACCTGCTCCTGCTTGAGAAAATCTTCTAGGGTGGAGCGCAGCACAGTCCCCTTAGGCGTCCACAGAGGCAAGCCAGGGCCAACATCATCTGAGAAGATAAATAGACCCAGTTCTTTGCCCAGCTTGCGGTGATCTCGTCGCTTGGCTTCTTCTCGGCGGCGCTTGTATTCCTCAAGCTGCTGCTGCGTTTCCCAAGCGGTGCCATAAATGCGCTGGAGCTGGGCTCGGGTTTCGTCGCCGCGCCAGTAGGCTCCGGCAACACTCTCTAGCTCAAAGGCTTTGGGGTTGAGGTCTTTAGTACTGCTGACATGGGGGCCGGCGCAGAGATCCCACCAGTCTTCGCCCAGGTGATACAGCGTAATCGGATCTTTCAATCCTTCTAAAATCTCAAGCTTGTAGGGTTCGCCTAGAGCTTCGATACGGCGCTGAGCCTCCTCTCGACTAACCGTTTCACAGGTCACCGGCAAGCCTCTGTTGATGATTTTGATCATCTCCTTCTTGATCGCCTTCAGATCTTTTTCAGTGAAGGGATCGGGACTGTCAAAGTCGTAGTAAAAGCCCTGCTCAGTCGAGGGACCGATAGTGACCTGCGCTTTAGGAAAAAGCTTCTGCACTGCCATTGCCATGACGTGGGAAAACGTGTGGCGAATTTGCTTAAGCGCTTCAGACTCGCTGGTGCGAGGCAGATCAATTTTTTCTGTTTCGAGCTGAGAGCCGGATGCGTCAGAGGGAGCCATCGATCAGGAATGCGCTGTATTAACGACGTTCAGTGTACCAACCAAGCACGCAGATTCCCATCTTAACGAACTGCTGCCGGTGCTGAGCACTCTCCCTCAGCAGGGGTAGGCCACCTAACTACAAGTCCAACCCACCCGTCAATGCTGCAGCGCAAAAGCTTTACGGCCTGCGGGCTGCCGATATATCGATAAAGCAACAGCAGGCTAACCTAGAAGCTGAGCTGAGCGGTAAAATTTCGTGCCAGCGTCAAGAGTCAAATTCCGTGTCAGAATGGAGCAAGTCATCTCGAAAGGCAATTCCCCCTCTAGTAGCCAGATATCTAAGGCAGCTTAGTCGGGCTCTATCGGAGAAAGTGGGTTTGCTTTTGGCGATTTGACATTTCCTGTGCTATTGTTGTTCACTGGGAAAGAAAATTCTGGCAGCACGGCTAGCTTCAACCCATTGTGTTGTCCGTTTTCCGCCAGAAAACCAAAAGAAGTTTTTGAAAAAATTGTAAATATGACACAGACTATGACCAACCAGCAGGTTGCTCATCCGATGGTGAAATTTCAGCGCCAGGTGCAGTCTCTGGTGAACAAATCCAAGATGATCAAGCCAGAAGATCCGATCTGGAAGATTGCTTTTTTGTTCGGAGACGACTGGGCTCACTGGCGCAAAGAACTAGAGGATTTTGAGTTTTCAACGCAAGACCCGATTGGGGATTTGCTAGCAGTAGAGAGCTGGGAAGAATAGCCCCCTTGGGCGCTTTTGTCCGCTCCAATGGCCTTAGAGCCAGCCCCCTTGAGTCAGCGGCCTAGGCAGCTATCACCTTATCCATATTGGGTCGAAGCTTAATCCGAATCAATATGGCGGTGATGTTGTCATGGCCGTTGTGCTCATTGGCTAGCTCGATTAGCCGGTTTGTCCCTTCCTCCAAATCGGCTTTGGAGTGCAGCAGGGGCTCAATATGAGTGGTGCAGTGCAGCTCCAGTAGATCGTTGTCACTGAGGCCGTCGGAGCAGAGAATAAAAAGCGTATCTTCAGCAATATCTAGAAAGCTTATTCCCGGCCTGAGATCGCTGCTGCTGCGAGGTCCGAGGGCTTGGGTTAGCTGGTAGGCATCGGGGCGGGCATATGCGATCGCAGGTTCTACCCCCCGTTGAATCTCTCGCTGGCCTACCTCGTGGTCCACTGTTACTTGCTTCAGGCCCAATCGTCGGGTGTAGCAGTAAAGGCGGCTATCGCCCACGTGGGCAACCACAGCCCGGTCATTGTGCAGCATGAGCATCACTAGAGTAGTGCCCATCCGACCGTGGCCCGATCGATCTCCTTCCTGGTTAATTTCGTAGATTGCCTGATTAGCAGCAGCGACAGCCTCAGCTAAGGCATCCTCTTCAGGCAAAGTTGCAGGACTTTCAGCAAAGTGATTTTGCAAAGTTCTGACTGCTAAGCTGCTGGCAACTTCTCCAGAAGCATGTCCTCCCATGCCGTCGCAGAGAATGTACAGCCCCTTAACGTTTAGTGAAGTCCCCTGGGGGCCTTCTAACTTAGTAGACTCGGTCTGAGCGCTGAAAAAGTCCTCATTGTGATCTCGCTGCCGCCCAACATGAGTACGTCCGGCCTCATCTAGCCGCACGATTTTCATCGGCAGCACCATAGTCGGCAAATCAAGGTTCTCCTCAGACTCTTCCAGCCCATCAGCCGGCGCTGTATCTTCGCCTAGAGCTTCCTGCGAGGTATCCAGCGAATACTCCAGATCTGGCTCCAACCTGTCGTCAATCTCCAGCTCAGGCAAATCAGTAGGCATGACTATTGGCTCTCCAGCGTCTTCTTTTACATCATCTAGGGGTAGATCAACCTCGGCTGTAGCCTGAAAAATATCCACCAGTTGAACTATCTGAGTCTGTAAATCAGAGACAGAGGCAATCTTGCCAGCAGCGAGATGGTCAATCACGGTTTTTAACTCAGGCGGCACCGCTTCTTGAGCAGGTTCAATAAGCGTTTGCCAAATCTGGCCCAGGGTCGGCAGTTCTAGAACCGCATTTGAGGGGTCATGCTTTAGGTAGGCCAAACAAAAGATTTGATCTTCATCAACTCGAAGATTGGTGAGATCTAGGAGGCTAACCTGAGCCTGCCACTGCGCCAACGCATCCCACAGTTCAGCCATCTTATAAAACCAGTGCAGCTGCTGCAGCGGATCTACAGCCCCCAGTTTCCACATATCGCCCAGTAGCGACCAAGACCAGCGGTCTTCCAACAGCAGCACAGTACAGGCTGAGTCTTCCCAGGCAGCCTGTAGGGTTGGCACTATCGGAAAGAATTGAGACTGCAGCGACAGGTATGGTATTGCAGCTTGAGGCAAGCTGGCTACCAGATCAGAAGCCCCCCAATCTTGATCAGGGTGTCTCAGCCCTCTGGCCTGGAGCTTGGCTAGAGGAGACTCTACCGCGGGCTGGCAATCGATCACCGTCAAAGCTGTGGTCTCAGTGACGGGCTGCTCAGACTTGCCTTCTTGGAGCTGATACCGATGTTGAGCATCTAGGTAAGGATATTCTGGAAAAAGAGCCACCAGCGTAGGGGCTTGTGTCTCACCCCCAGTAGAGGTCTCTGAGGTCTCTAGCCTTTCCACTTCCGGCTCTTGAGGCCAGGAAACCGGCTGATCTAGGCCATCTGCAAGGTGCCCCAGCGAGGGTCGGGGCATCACTAGAACCCGCCAAACCTGGAGCGCATATCCGCACTGTTGACAAAAGCGGTTTTGATCAGGATTCTCGAAGGTACAGTGGGGGCAGATCAACATCACACAGCCTAACGTCACAGCAGCCGGTCACGACAGGCGCAAGACCACACGCAGCATCACTCTTTGATGATAGGCGTTTGGGCAAGGGCAAACAGTGTCATCTATACGCTTGTTTTATTCGATTATGGTTCATAGCCGCAGTAATTGGCTCTGCTCAGAAGCGGTAAGATCCCGCCACTGGCCCGGAGTGAGTCCTTCTAGCCGCAAATGGGCAATGGCAACCCGAACTAACCGCAGCGTAGGATGACCTACAGCAGCCGTCATACGCCTGACCTGGCGGTTGCGACCCTCCGTAATGGTAACTTCCAACCAGGCAGTTGGCACAGCCTTGCGAAATCGGATGGGGGGATGCCGAAGCGGTACATCAGGCTCGTCGGGCAATAGCCTAACCTGAGCAGGCCGGGTGCGGTAAGTTTTAATCGTGACTCCAGAACACAGCCGCTGCAGCGCTTCTTCATCGGGTATGCGCTCAACCTGTACCCAGTAGGTACGGCGATGGGCATAGCGAGGATCGGTTAGGCGATGCTGTAGTCGGCCATGATTGGTTAGCAGCATTAGCCCCTCACTATCTCGGTCAAGCCGCCCAACTGGGTAAACGTCAGGTACAGGAATGTAGTCCTTTAAAGTAAGGCGGCCTTGGCCATCAGTAGCCACAACTTGGCTCATCTGGCAGTTGCTCTCAGACAGGTCTTTCTCTACCTTCAGGTCATCGCTGAATTGACTGAGTACGTCGTAGGGTTTGTAGAACAAGAGATATCGATAGGTCACAACTCCATCCCAATCAATTCATTTACAGAGCCCGCAGGCTGCAGACGGCTGCTGGAATGATCACAGTTTGCAACATTTGATTTCAACTCTTGTGAAAATGTTTAGAAACTGTGGGGCAGCGGGTCTGCCCGATATGCTGAGAGAAAACCAGAATTGTTTCAGGACAAATCTATGGATAAGGCACCGAAGTACCGTTTCGTCTGTACTCTGACGTTCGGGGATATCTATGGCCAGGTCATTGTTTGGTTGGTCATTCTGCTCATTAGCTTGGCCGCTTCACTGGCACTGATGGGCGCTCGTCAACCTGTTTTCGCCCTGGCAACTGTTGGCCTTATTTTGGTTCTTTCTCTTCCATTTCTGCTATTTGCCTTTGTTACAACGCTGGTGAACCACATTGAGTTCAAAGCCGATGAGCCTCAGGTAGAAACAGCCAGACCTGCTTCCGGTGCGATCTCTTCGCAACAGGCTGCCCAAGCCGTCAGCTAACTTTTTACCTTTGACTGTTGAGGTTTTAATCTCGTTAATCTCAAAAAGCAGGCTCCCCAGATAAGCTTCTGGGGAGCCTGCTTTTTGCTTTGTTACAAATCTGTTCACTAAACAGGCTCTTTTCTCACCCTCAAAAAGCTTCTCGTCTTGGTTGGGAGGGAGCCAAGTTTCTACTCACCTTGGGGAGTTTCACCGTCGGTTTCTGGGGCAACCGGTTCGGCAGCGGCATCTGGTGTAGAGGCAGGAGTTTCTGAGTCAGTCGTTCCAGCTGCTGCCAGTTGCTGAATTTGATCCTTGTACTGGGCCGGAGCCATTGACAGAGCCTGGTCAAATAGCGGTTGGGCCTCCTCTGGGCGACCCTGATCCTGCAGCACTAGTGCCTTAGCCAGTAGTGGTCGAAAATCTTGGCCTGCCTCTTGAATAGCCTCGTCATAGAGCTTCAGGGCCTGGTCCACTTTTTGATCCTCTAAGTAAACCTCAGCCAGCAACAGTTTGACCGAAGTTACGTCTACGGCGCTGCCCCCTGTTGTGCTGAGCCTCTCAGCGCTCTTTAGCGTATCCTGCAGCAGCCCGACTGCAGCCTGAGAACGGTTTTGTTGCACTAGTAAAGCCACCAGGCCTTGGAGGGCATTCATGTTGCCAGGTTGGTTGTCTAGAACCTGTCGGTAGGACTGGGCTGCTCCTTCTAGGTCACCTAGCTGTTGCTTGGTCTGCCCCAAAAGAACTCGGTAGTCAGGCACGGTGGGATTGAGCTCAGCCAGTCTGGTTAGCGGATCTACTAAACCCTGCAAATCTCCTAGCTGTATTCGAGATTCAACCAGGCCCTTTAAAGCGGTTTGATTATCGGGTTCACGCTGTAGCACCAGCTCGTACCCTTTGGCCCGCGACTCCAGTTCAGCTTGGGCGGAGGAAGCATCTGCATTGGGGGTCGAACCTGGAGCCTCAGTCCGTCTGTTGCCGGTACTGCCCAGAATAGGCAGTAAGGAGACCGCTAACAGGGCTACCAGGGAAAAAATGAGTACTATTCCGATTAACCAGCGGTTTTTTTGTGCAGCCATAGTCCAAATCCCACAATGCTAAGCCCATCTTAACGTTATCGGTGTGCCGCTTCGGGCGGTGCAAACCTAACCCGTAGCTTTGCAGCTTTAAAGAAGAAATGAAAAAGTCAATTAAAAAAGATGCGGATATGAGCCAATATCAAATGGAAGTAGAGTTAGACGGCTTTTTAGGGGCAGCAGTTGCCGATTAGGTCAATTTCTTGCTTGCAGCAAGGCTCTCAGCCTGGTGAATCATCACAATCCCGTGACAGTCGTAATGGGAATGTTACGCTAGGCTTGAAAGTTGCAAGTTGGTCATCGGCAGACCCCTTGTTTTGTGTTGAGGATATTGGTGGTGCTATGAGTTCGGCAGCGAGTCAGTCCCCAGATTTTTCTAAGTCCCCGGCAGACCCCCCAGCCGAGACGGCTTCGCTGAAGACGCCGCCAAAGCGCCCAACCCTGGTTTCGCCCCCCCAGCGACCCACCAAACCTACGCCTACGGAACGGGAGCAAGCAGCTGAACCGACAACACCCACAGTGGTTAGAGCACAGCCACAGTCTGTCGGCAAAGAAGAACCTCAGGCCGAAGCCGCAGATGCAGCTAGTCAGTACCAGCCTATTGCTCCCCCCAGTGAGCCCATGCAGTACCGGGCTATTGGGCTAATTCGCGGTACTTACACCCCCGAAGATGAACAGTTTAATCGGGGACTGCTGGCGACAGAAGATGGGGTGACGATTGAAGCTGTGCTGTTAGGTCGCATAACCAGTCTAGTGAAAAAGCACCTTGACCTGCAGTCTCCTCATTTATGGGTAGTTTACCCACGCACGCGCAAGGCCGATGATGAGGAAGAGGACCAGGACCTGCATGTGCAAATTGTAGGCGTTTGGGAGCCGGAAACGCTGGGTCTGCCGGGAGAGGGCGTAGAGAGCGAATCAGAAGAAAATAGTGCAGCCGAAGGTGAAGATAAAGCTGAGGAAACAGTTGGGAAGACAACCGAGCAGACAACTGAGGCGGTAGAGCCCGCTGCTGAAGCTGAGAAGCCCAAGATGTCGTTAGCGGATCTGCCGCCAGTCAACGAAAACTATTTCTCAATCCGAGGCGAAATTGTTCGCTATGAGGAAGATCAGCAGATCATCATTGTCAAAATTCTTCAGGGGTTAAAGCGCCCTCCGGCTTCCCGCAAAGCTTTTCGCCTTTTGGTTCAGGGGACTTTGCAGGGCCGCAGCGTTGGTTATTTTTGGGACCTCAACGTCAAGCGAGAGGCCAAGACTCTGGTTTTGGAGCGGGGTTCGGCAGTCGGAATTGTACCCCCTAAAAAGCGCAAAGGCGGCGGCGGTGGTCCTGGGGGCCGGCGGAGCGGTCCACCGCGCCGGGGCGGTCCTGGGGGTGGTCCTGGGGGCGGCAGTCGACCTTTTTCGCCTCGGCCTATAAACAAGGGCGCTCGCCCTGCGCCTCCCAGTAAACCTTCAGAAGGAAGTCCGGTTCCTAAACCAAAACCGGCAGAGTAGAGTAGCAGCTAGTTTAGCTGAGGCCCATTTGGGCACTCCAAACATCTTGGGGCAGAAATGTGCGATCGCACGGCAGCGGTGCAACTGGCTGGCTTAGCTCAAACTGTCCGGCCTCAATCTGTTGCTTTAGGGCCTCAGCTACTTGGCGACCGAGAAAAATGCTGGCCAGAGGAGCGGTTCGCACCGGACGACCATCAACGGTAATCTGGCCCGACTTGAGCTGGGCGTAGCTAACCAGGCCAAAAGTGGGCCGCACTCGCCGAGGAATCGAAAAGTCGACAATCGGCGCAACTAGATCCTTGTCTTCGACGGCACAGCCAGATGCGATGTCTAAGTTGAGCAGGGGAATTGGCACGCCGACGCCCAGCATGAGAGAAGACCCGTATCCCTTGAAGTAACAGCCCCGCACCCACCGCTCCTGCATCTGTTTGGCATCGCCGATCAGCGCCAGAGTCGCAGCAGGGCCGATTGGGGTGCGGTTGGGCAAGCGTTTCTGTAGCGGGAAATGCTGGGTGCCCTCCCAGGCAATGTAGCCAGTGCCGCCCCCCAAAAAAATGCGGCTACCAATACCGATAGCCTGCAGATCGGGGTCATTGAGCAGCGGCGAGAGCGCTCCAGGATTGGAGTAGACGGCATTGCCCAGGCGAGGCTGTAACGGCCCAAGGTAGGTGAGCAGGGGTCGATCGCCGCCATTGACCCCAACAATGAAGTTTTGGTAAAGGTTGCGGGGGTTAAACAGGTAAAACTGGTTGATCGTATCTCGGGTGATGCTGGTTTCAAAGGAGGAGCGGGGGTAGCAATCGGTTGCCTGCCCAATGGCTCTGAGCTGAACCGACTTACCGGCAACCAGATCGGCGATTACGTGGCCGCCGCCCCGCTCGCGCACCTCTTCACTATCGGCACTTTCTCCGGTCCGCTGTACTGCGGTCGGCTGGCTAGCCCCCAGGTACAAATCAACAGCGCCAAACCCAGCGTAAGCCAGCACCCCATCTAAATAGCACTCACGAATTTTGATCGGCGGATCGGTATGGCCCAGATTTAGGATAGCTCCCGATGACTCCATGGGCTCAAAGGTGCCCGTGGTAACGACATCGACAGCTTTGGCAGCCTGATCGAGTCCAGTCTCTGCGACGCGCGCTTTAAAGGCTTCAGCAGTGTCTACCACCACTCGACGCTGTCGAATCTTGTCGTTGATCTCGTCGAGGGTGCGCATAGTTATTTGCCGCCAGTTTAATTGCTGCCGGGGGTACCGGGGCGCTTGAGCTGCCAGGCCAGCAACCCCGCCATAGCTATGACCGGCAGCAGCACCATGAGCAGGCTCACGCTTGCAGTCGCAGGAATTTCTAGTTTGGGGGCTAGAAACTTGATGGCAAATGCGATCGCAGCCGACAGACCAAACACTTTAAAGACAAAGCCTGGAGACGCGTTCATACCTGCCTGCTAGGACCTTCTAATGTTGAGACAGCACCATTCCTGTCGTCGCCATAGCGTTGCGACCACCCAGCCATTTTGCTCCAGCGTATCGGCTACCAGCTTTGACTGCTCCAGCAAAATGCCGCTGAGAATACCCCAAGTACTGGGCTTAGAGATCTCGTGGAGCCGAGGAATCAAGTCTAAAATCACTTCGGCCAAAATATTGCAGAGAATGCCGTCTACTGGCCCGTCTAACTTTGTAATCAAAGTATCTAGGCTGCCTTCATAGACCACTAGACGGCTATCAGAAATATGATTGATTTCTCGATTGAGATGAGTTGAGCTAACCGCCATATCATCTGTATCGACGGCATAAGCTCGCTTTGCCCCCAGCAGCAGCGCCCCAATAGAAAGAATGCCCGAACCGCAGCCAATATCGGCAACGACCAGTTCAGAGGCGTCTTCTTCCAGGCGCATCTCCAAAGACTCAAGGCAGAGCTGAGTAGTGGCGTGATCACCCGTCCCAAAGGCCACCCCTGGATCTAACCTGAGTACCGCCCGATCTGACTCTTCGGGATCGGGCAGCCAGGCTGGATTAATTAGCAGGCGATCGCCAACTTTCTGAGGATGCCAGTGCTCCTTCCAGCTCTTTGACCAATCCTCCTCATCAATTAAGCGCCAGCTCACATGGGGGGGCGGTAGCTCACTGCACAGCGCATCCTGCTTGAGCAGCAGAGACACGGCTGCCAAATCCAGCAGCTCAAATCGGTGCTGGGGAAAATAGGTCTGTACTAGACAGGTTTGGCCTTTGCGCTGGCTAGAGGTGCCGTAGCTGCCAAAGGTATCGAACCGCCAGAAGACAGTTTCTTCAAGCGTGGGTTCACAAAAGACCTGAATCTCCCACCAGCTATTGACCAAGGTTTTGAGGTAGCTAGACGACGCAGAGGCAAGGCCAAATCAGCTCAGAGCAACCTTTATAGGTTAACGGTATAGGCATCGCGGATGCCAGGAACCTTGGTAATCTCCGAGAGAATGCCCTCAGGCAACGGATCATCGAGGCTTAAGACCATAACGGCATCACCTCGGACAATCTTGCGGCCCACCTGCATACTGGCAATATTGACATTGAAACTGCCCAGCAGGGAGCCTATCTTGCCAATGATACCGGGCATATCCCGGTGCAGGGTAAACAGCATGTACTTCGTTGGGGGAACGTTGATAGGAAACTCATCGATATCGGTGACGCGAATCTCGTTGCCGCCCAGCAGTACTCCCGTGACCGAGTGTTCACCCAGGGATCCTCTGGCCGTTAGCGTTAGAGAGCCGGTATAGTCTTTAACGGTAGCATCGCGCGTTTCAATCACATGAATACCGCGCTCTTTGGCCTCAATGCTGGCATTGACGTAGTTGACCCGCTCTTGCAAAGCGTGGGAGAGCAGCCCTTTTAGCGCTGCCACCATAATGGGTTGGCTGTCGTTTTGAGCAATGTCGCCCTGCATCCGCACCGTCAGTTCATCCACGCGTCCTCCGGCTAGCTGACCCACTAGGTTGCCTAGGCTTTCAGCCAGCTGCAGGTAGGGCCGCAGCTTCTCCAGCACCTCTGCCCGCAGACCGGGAATGTTGACCGCAGATCGAGCCGGGAGCCCTAGCAGCACATCTCGAATTTGCTCGGCCACATCGATAGCCACGTTAATTTGGGCTTCTTCAGTAGAAGCGCCCAGGTGCGGCGTGAGCACAATGGCCTTACCTAGCTCTCGCAGAGCAGATTCACCCAGAGGTTCCTGCTCGTAAACATCTAAAGCCGCACCGCCAATTTTGCCTTCTCGAATGGCGTTTGCCAGGGCCCCTTCATCAATGATGCCGCCTCGAGCGCAGTTGATGATGCGTACGGTCGGCTTCATCAGGGAGAGAGCCCGTTCACCGATCAGGTGAGTAGTTTCGGGAGTCCGGGGCAGGTGTAGGGTGATGTAGTCAGCCTCCCGGAACAAGAGATCGAGATCAACTAAGCGGCAGCCTAGCTGCTCAGCCCGTTCGGTAGAGATAAAAGGATCATAGGCTAAGAGCCTCATGCCCAAAGCTCGGGCCACGGTGGCGACGTGAGCACCAATTTTGCCCAGCCCCACCACACCAAGGGTCTTTTTGTAAACCTCGACCCCAGTAAAAGCTTTGCGGTTCCACTCACCCGATTTGACCGACTGATCGGCAGCTGGAATCAGCCTCGATAGGGCAAACATCATGGCTAGCGCGTGTTCGGCAGCGGCAATGGTGTTGCCTTCCGGGGAGTTGACAACGACGATGCCGCGTCGGGTGGCTGCAGGAACATCGACATTGTCAACGCCGACTCCGGCCCGGCCAATGATCTTGAGCTGCTGGCCTGCCTCAATCACGTCTTTGGTGACTCGGGTGCCTGAGCGAATCATCAAGGCATCGTATTCAGGAATGATTTTGGCGAGTTCTTCTGGAGACAGCCCGGTTTTGACATCAACCTGGGCTACCTGGGACAGAATATCAAGCCCCACCTGCTCAATCGGATCGGAAACAAGAACCTTGGGCATAGCTCAGCAACGGATTTCACAAGCTGCCATTTTACTGCAAAGGTGAGACGCCTTCATCGCTTTCTATCAGGTCGGAGAAAGTCTCAAACAGGTCAACCAATACTTGATTGGAAAAGAGAAATCCTTCTGGGTCGCTCAATCGAATCCGCAGATGGGCAGACAGGCCCAAGCTGATTTCGCTGCTATCCGCAGAATCTCCCTGGGGATCAAGGCAGACCCATCCTTTATCAATGTGGGGTCGCAGTACCTGCAGCAGCCGTTGCCAGGTCGGCCCATCACAAAGCCGAGCCAAGGTAGTGCTAGCAACGCCTTCTGCCAGCCGCAGCCCAACCATTAAATGATCTAAAAATTGTTCGCCTGGTGAAGTTACTGAACATTGAATCAACCCCTCTTGTTGCTCTAGGGTCTCAACCCACTGGCTGTACTCACGGGTTTTGCGGGGGCGGCCAAACCGCTGACCATTGACGTAGCTGGCAGCGCCCATGCCGAAACCGTAGTAAGGGCGATTTTCCCAGTAGGTGCAGTTGTGGCGACACTGGTGACCGGGCTGGGCATAGTTAGAGATTTCGTAGTGCTGGTAGCCACTGGCGGTGAGCCGCTGCTGGGCCAGACGGTACATGTCTGCCGTCTGCTCATCGGTAGGCAGCGGGGCTGCGCCAGCTTCATAGCGGTGGGCAAAAACAGTTTGCGGCTCTACTGTGAGGTCGTAAACAGAGAGGTGATGGGGCTGCAGTGCGATCGCACGTTCCAACCCCGCCTGCCACAGCGCCATCGTTTGGTGGGGCAACCCCGAAATCAAATCTAAGCTCCAGCTAGCAACCCCAGTCTGCAGCAGCCACTCGGCAGACTGGTACACCTCCGCCACGGTATGGGTGCGACCACAGGCTTTGAGCAAATCGTCATCAAAGGCCTGCACCCCCAAACTGATACGGTTAACCCCCAGAGCCAAATACCCCTGTAGGTGAGCCAGATCAAAGGTGCCGGGATCCATCTCCATAGAAATTTCGGCCCCTGAGGCAATCCCGAATCGCTGATCTAGGACTGTCAGCACCTGCTCAAGCTGACGCACCGACAACAGCGAGGGCGTGCCGCCACCAAAGAACACTGTTTGCAGCGGCAGGCTCGTGGCAGGAGTGATCGCAATCTCGCGGCACAACGTTGCGATATATTGCTCAATCGTGCCCGAATTTTCTCCCCGTTTGCGATCGCCCAGCACTGCAATCGGAAAATCGCAGTAAAAGCAGCGGCGGCGACAGAAGGGAATGTGAATATAGGCAGACTGGGGCGGCAAGAGAGAAACTGGCGTTTTTAAGCCAGCATCTGCCGACAGGGGCGATAGTGTCATGAAGAGTCGAACCCCAGCAACGGATTTATAGAGGTATACTTTTGCCAGCTTAGCTCTGGAAATTCCAGTCAAAGTCACTCGCTCGTTTGACTAGGGTGGATTACCCATCGGCAGTCACGACCGGGCAATCGGCCTCCGGAGTACACTGGGTAAGGAGCTTAAGCTCTTACTCCCTGCAGACCCTAGCCTAAACGGCTGCTTATCATGCTGGACACACTCATTGTATTTTCTTTTATCCTGGCGGGGGCAGGAATTGGCTTTTACAGCGTTGACCTGCTGCCAGAGCGAATTTTGCAGCAAGTCACCAATCTGGAGGGCCTAAGTGCGGTCACAGCAGTCTTTGGTGCGCTGATCGGCACGGGGCTAGGGCTGGTCATGCAAACCAGCTACCACCGCCTAGAACGTCAGATCCGCGAGCTACCCCCAGAGCGTCTGCTGACTCGAGCCGTAGGGTTGGTTCTTGGCCTGTTGATTGCCAATCTCATGCTGGCTCCTCTGTTCCTGCTACCCATTCCCCAGGAATTTGGCTTTATCAAGCCAATGACCGCAGTTCTCGGCAGTGTATTGTTTGCCGTATCGGGCATGAACTTGGCCGATACCCACGGTCGCTCTCTGCTGCGGCTGATCAATCCCAACAGCATGGAATCAATGCTGCTGGCCGAGGGCACTCTTAAAGCTTCAAAAACTAAAGTGCTCGACACTAGCTGCATTATTGACGGGCGGATTGAGGGATTGCTAGAGACTGGTTTTCTGGAGGGGCAGATTTTGGTGCCCCAGTTTGTTTTGCAGGAGCTGCAGCAGGTTGCGGATGCCTCTAACGATCAGAAGCGCACGCGAGGTCGGCGGGGTTTAGATATTTTGAACCGAATTCGAGAGGCCTACCCCAACCGGGTGCTGATCAATTCTGAAGATTACGAAGACATCCCAACGGTGGACGCCAAGCTGGTTAAGCTGGCGCAAGAACTCAATGCCGCCCTGCTGACCAACGACTACAACCTCAATAAAGTCGCCAGCTTCCAGGAAGTTCAGGTGCTTAACATCAATGACCTGTCCCAGGCTATTCGCCCCTCCTATCTACCTGGAGATGACATCGACCTCAAGATTGTCAAAGAAGGCAAAGAACCCGCTCAGGGCATTGGTTATCTGAATGACGGCACTATGGTCGTGGTTGAAGAGGGCAGAGACTACATCGGTGAAGAAGTGGGTGTAGTTGTCACCGGATCGCTGCAAACTTCGGCTGGACGCATGATTTTTGCCCGTCCTAAAACCTCCATCGTGGCTTAGGTAAAGACTTCTCAAAGCAAGAGCGCTGCCGCTATAGCCTCGGTAAGGCTGTAGGGGATTATCCATGCAATACTACCTCTCAGCCGGAGTTCGTGATAGGAACTGGCTGTTTTTTGCTTTCAATAGCATTAACTCAATTAACCTTTCAAGCGAATTGGCTCATCTAAAATAGCGATCAAACTCCGCTCTTTTCTTAACTGCTTTTGACCCGTTAAAGCCCTCTATCAAGTGGACGATGGCGTTCGATATGGGGTGTGCGACCGTGAAGCTGTATTTTTACGGTTCTAATGGGGAAGATAAGAATGGTCACCACATTAACGGATGCCAAGCGCACTGCGATCGCAGAAAAATTAGCCGGTATGCGGGCTATTCAAAATCTGATCATTAACAACGAGCATCAGTTCCTTCAGGACTGCCGGGATGAGAAGGTGCGCAGCCGCGTTCAAGACATGCTGGAAGATGATGAGAAGAACCTGAAAATTCTAGAAACCAGCATCATTCAATATGGCATTCAAAGCGAGCCCAAGCAAACTGTCAAGCAGCTAGTTGAGCACGTCGGGCAAATGATGCAAGGCTCTGACCTAAGCCTGTATGAAAAGCTGTCTCAGCACGAACTGCTGAAGCATGGACAGGTAATGTCTGGTCTGCTAGTTCACAAGGCTGGGCAGGTTGTGGGGGCCGATATTGAAGCTGCGATCGCACCCCTCAACACCGTTAACTTTGAAACCCGGGCACACCAAGAACAGCTCAAGGGCCTGCTGGAGTACGTTGGCACCCAGGAACTGACCGGACAAGAGCCCGACCAGAGCATTTGGGGGCGGGTACAAGACGCCATGGCAGCCATGACCGGCGTTTTAGGCAGCGCTAAAACCCAGGCCTCTGACAACGAAAACGCCGACATCATGAGCCTGATCTTTATGGATCACCAAAAGGCAAAGACGCTGATTCGAGAGATCAAAAACGCTTCCAGCAGCCAAAAGAGCGAAGAATACTTCGGCCAGCTCTACCAAGACCTGATTGTTCACTCCAAAGCTGAAGAACAGGCAGTCTATCCCAAAATTCGCTCTTTCTACGGCGAAGGCGATACCCAAGAGCTGTATGACGACCAGGCTGAAATGGAGTCTGTGCTGAACCAGATGAAGTCCCTCAGTCCACAGTCGGATGAGTTTAGTGCCTGTCTGCAGCAGCTGCGCGACATGGTGGGGCACCACACCAGCGAAGAAGAAAATCACGTGTTTCCCGCCATGCGGAAAAACATGAGCCCTGAGCAGCGCGAACAAATGGGCGCTCAGTTTAAAGAAGCCAAAAAGCAGCTGCAGACTGAGATGGCGTCTCAAATGTAGTTGCATTGGCACTCGACAACCACAGGCTAAGCGCAGGCGGTTAATCCTTTGCAGGTGATGCTTGATCAGGGCTAAGTCTCGCCCTGATCAAGTCCTTTGAGCATGGTTTGTAGGCATCAACTATTTAGGAAATACATCATGACGATTACCTCTGATCAAATTCCTCCTCAGAGTCAAAACAAAATGCCCGCGTCTGAGGCAGAAATGACGCCCAGGCCTGAGTATGATGACCCTAACTACAAAGGCAGCGGCAAACTGCAGGATAAGGTTGCCCTAATTACCGGAGGCGACAGTGGCATTGGCCGATCCGTTGCAGTTTTTTATGCCAAAGAAGGGGCTGACGTTGCGATTGTTTATTTGAACGAACATGAGGATGCCGAGGAGACTAAGCAGGCAGTCGAATCCTATGGCCGTCGCTGTTTACTCATTCCAGGCGATATTCGCAGCGAAAAATTTTGTCAGGAAGCCGTACAGCAAACGGTGCAGGAACTGGGCAAGCTGGATATTCTGGTCAACAATGCAGGCGTTCAGTACATAGAGACCAGCATTGAAGAAATCGATGCAGCCCAGCTCGGCGAAACCTTTGCCACCAATATTTTCGCCATGTTCTACTTCACCAAGGCCGCTGTGCCCCACATGCAGCCGGGTAGCTCAATTATCAACACCACCTCGATCAATGCCTACAAGGGCAACCCCAAGCTACTGAGCTACTCAACCACCAAGGGCGCAATTTTGGCGTTTACCCGATCTATCGCCCAGCCGCTTTTAGAAAAAGGCATTCGCGTTAACGGCGTTGCCCCTGGCCCAATATGGACACCCTTCATCCCCGGTTCCTTCCCGGAGGAGGAGGTTAGCTCCTTTGGCGAGCAGGTGCCGATGAAGCGCCCAGGCCAACCTCGTGAAGTTGCTCCCTCGTTTGTGTTCCTGGCTTCTGAAGCAGATTCTTCCTACATTGCCGGTCAGGTGCTGCATCCCAATGGGGGTGTCGTCGTCAACGCTTAGGCTCAGTTTTGGGGCGCAAGTTCTAAGAGCGCAAAAACTTGCGTCCTAAACTGCTATTGCTCTTGACTAAAGACTTTTACTAGGTAGGGTTAATATGAACTCACTGCCAAAGGGTCTTGTTTATGGTCAACCTACCGCCTGAGCCTGGAGAAACGCCGAGCGATCGCACTCGCCCCACCAACTCTGCCTCCGCACCTCTCAATTTTGACGAGTTTATTGCCGTGGTTGTTGCCTTTTTGGCACTGGGCGGTATTTTGCTGTGGGGGTTGACCCGACCTGGCCTGCAAACTACTGGCCTGTTTAACTTGGGTGATCCAGGAGCAGCCCCTCTGGACGATCCAACCCGTCCAAGAGTAGCCCCAGTCCCAGGAGATCCTGCTGATTTAGAGGCAGAACGGCTGCGGCAAGACAGAGTTCCAGAAACCGCTCGCCCAGGAGTAGGTTCAGCCCCGTTAGAAGACCCCGCTGCGACGGGCGGAATTTTTGGCCCGTTCTTGCCGACTCAACGTGTTCCAGTAGCAACCGCAGACTCAGCGATCGCAGATCCGGTTCCAGCAGACCCGGCCACTACGACCCCGCCGCCTCTCGATATTTCCGATGTCCCGCCTGACCATTGGGCCTATCCCTTTATCGCTCGCCTCTTTGAAGCAGGCTATCTACCTGATTTCCCAGAAGGGCAGTTTCAGCCAGATCGGGCTCTGACACGGGCCGAACTTGCAGCGCTTCTAAACGAATCCCTGATTAATCCTCAAACTCCTGGCACCCCTCAAACCCCTGGCAATCCTCAATTTACCGATGTTGCTCCTGACTATTGGGCAGCTGAGGCGATTCAGCAAGCAGTTGCAGCCAACTACATGCGGGGATTTCCAGAGGGAGATTTTCGGCCGGATGAGTTGGTGCCGCGATCGCAAGTATTGGTTAGCTTGACCAGCGGCCTAGGCATTCCCGATTCTCCCTATACCCAGGAAATTCTGAGCCGATTTCCGGACAGCGGTGAGCTACCCGACTGGGCTAGGGGCAAAGTGGCAGCAGCGGCAGCAGAAGGGCTAGTCGTCAATCATCCTGACCCGAACCTGCTAAGACCCGAGCAGCCTGCCACCCGAGCAGAAATTGTGGCAATGCTGTATCAGGCACTAGTAGAGCGAGGTGACGTTGAAAGAATTGACTCTCCTTATGTAGTTCCCCCCCTGCAGCAGTAGCTGGGCTAAGCACACGCTTCTACTGAACAGCTCAAACATACTGCTCAGTAAACAAAAGCAGGCCCAACCTCCATCTCCATCTTTCCGGAGGACAACCCCCTGAAGACGGAGATCCAAAAAGGCGAGTCTTCTCCTAAGGTAGGAAAACCGCCTTGGGGAGATTATGGTGAAACGCTTACGCTATTGCTTGTTGGTAGTCCTGGTCATAGGGCTGGTGCTGGTGCCGGGGCTGTCTAGCGCTAGGATGTCGAGAGATGCTGTGCCTCTAGCCTATGCTCGGGGCGACAGCGAGATTCGCGGCGTCTGGATGACCAATGTAGACAGCGACGTACTGTTCTCTAGGCAGGGCCTGGAAACAGCTCTAGATCGGCTAGCTGCTCTAAACTTCAACACCCTCTATCCGGCAGTGTGGAGCTGGGGCTACACGCTGTTTCCCAGCGCGGTTGCCACCCGTGAGATTGGCTACAAGCAGGGCATTTACCCCGACTTGGAGGACCAGGGGCGTAATGAGGCATTAGAGGCAGCCCAGGGCAACCGCGATCTGCTGCAAGAGCTGGTAGGGCTGGCTCGCGCCCGTAACCTCAGTGTCATTCCCTGGTTTGAGTTCAGCTTTATGGCTCCGGCCAACTCGCCCTTGGCCCAGCGTCACCCCGACTGGCTGACCCAGAAGCGGGGCAGTTCACCCCAAGCCAAGCTCTATCAAGAGGGCCGCCATACGCGCGTCTGGCTAAACCCCTTTCATCCCCAGGTGCAACAGTTCATTCTGGATCTGGTGGCAGAACTGATGGCCAATTACGACGTCGATGGCTTGCAGCTAGATGACCACTTCGGTCTGCCCGTCGAGTTTGGCTACGACTCCTACACTGTGGCACTCTACCAGCAAGAACACGGCGGTCGCACGCCTCCGGCCAATTCCCAAGACCCCGAGTGGATGCGCTGGCGGGCAGACAAGATCAGCCGATTCCTGGAGCAGGTGTTTCGAGTCGTTAAAACCCATCGGCCCAATGCCGTCATTTCCGTTTCGCCCAATCCGGCTCGCTTTGCCTACAGCCGCTATCTGCAGGACTGGCCTCGGTGGGAACAGGAGGGCTACGTAGAGGAGCTGATTGTGCAGGTGTATCGAGACAGCCTGAGCAGCTTCAATGCCGTTCTGCAGGAGCCTGAGATCGTGCGGGCGCGAGGCCACATTCCCACCGCAGTCGGCATTTTGACTGGGCTTAAAAATGCTCCTGTGTCGATCAACCTAATCAGTCAGAAGGTTCGTTCTGTGAGGGATCGAGGCTATGCAGGCGTCTCTTTCTTTTTCTACGACACGCTTTGGAATGCGGCAGGGGAAACCCCTGAGGCAAGACAGGCAGCAGTGCGATCGCTTTTTCCCTCGCCTCGACGACGGGCTTCGGTGGTTTCTGGGTGAAGAGGAGGGGAGACGCAGAGAAGTGGTGGGTCAGTCCTCTGCCTTAAAACGGGGTTGGGCAGGACAGATGAATTTCGCTGTTGGTATGGGGGTGGTGAAAGCGCAACTCTCTCGCGTGGAGGTGCAGCCGCAGGTTGGCTGCTGGGGTGCCATAGATGCGATCGCCCCGGATGGGTGCGTTTAATCCTGCTGGATCGGCTGCGTGAACTCTTAGCTGGTGGGTTCTGCCGGTAATGGGAAAGAACTCAATCCGGGTTACTGGGGTAGAGATAGCGTGCTCTGAGCAGGGTTTTGCTGCGGGTGGTAAGGAGTTCTCTAATCGATCTGCTGAGGGAACGACCTGAAAGCGGGTGAGGCTGGACTTGCCTTTTTGCCAGTCAACTTTTTGTTTTGGGCGATCCTGCGGATCAGCCCACAGCGGCAGGTTAATCAGCCCTGACAGGGTTTTGATTGTGCCCTCTAGGACGGCTTCGTAGGTCTTTTGCACCTGTCGCTGCTGAAACTGGCGGCTGAGGTGCTGGCCGGTTTCAGGGTCGCAGGCAAGCAGGAGAATGCCGGAGGTGTCTTGGTCGAGACGGTGAACGGCGATTAGGGTGTCTCCCTTTAGGTGGGAATGACGTAGGCGGCTGAGTACGCTGTCTTGGGTGTCGAGGTAGCGGCCAGGGACGGACAAAAGCCCTGCAGGTTTATCGAGGGCGATTAGCCATTCATCTTCGTAGAGGATGGGCAAGGAGTGGGAAACCGAAACGGGGCTGGGGCTTTGGATAACAGCTAAAGACGTTGCACCAGGCGCAGGCTCCTGCGCCCCTGCTAGAGGCTGCAGGCGGGGGCTGAGTCCTGCCAGGAGAAAGCCCATTATGGGTTGGCAGCGGTCTTCGCAGGCCCCATAGAACTGTCTAGGTAACTTGTCCCCACTGGCTGAGGGCCGACCCCACCAAAACTCGGCCATTGCTAGGGGCATTAATCCTTGTGTGGCGGCATACTGCAGCAGTTTTGGGGCGCAGCAGTCTCCGGTTCCTGTAGGCAGGCCGTTCTGAGCCAATGCCTCAATCGATTGAGACTGGCCCGCGAAGTTGGTTAAGCGATAGGTCTCATGCATTTGCGCCTGCAGTCGCCGGGAGAGGTCTTTGCGCTGGCGCTTGAGGGCCAAAATCTCGGAGTCGGCAGCTGCGATCGCATCCTTTAGCGGCTCCAATACCACCGCTTGTTTCTGCTTGAGCCGCCGCCGCTCTAGCCCGTCCTGGCGGCTTTGCTCGTCTAGGACGGCAAGATCGGTTGCCACTGCCCCTAGCTCATGGGATTGAACCTGCTGCCGCTGGGCCTGCCGCTGCTGTTTCCGCTGTTGGTGCACCTGGGTTAGCGCCTTCAGGCGGGCTTCAAATTCCTGGGACTGCACCCTGAACTTTTCCCGCTCAGGAAGTTGTTGTAGTGCTATCAGGCGCTGTTTGATCTGATCAAGGGCGGCTAGGGTCTTGGCTTCCTCGCAGGCAACCTGTTCTCGACCCGGAATCGGCGGCACCCAACCAGCCACCTCGCTTTGCCCCTCTAGTAGCCCTGAAAATGCTTTTAAGACACCGTGATTGCCCTCTGCTGTCTGCACCAACAAGACCCCATACATTTTGCCCTCAGTGTCAGAACCACGCTCAGCCGCGAGTTGAGCCATGAGGGCGTGTGCGATCGCACGCGCCAACCCGGTCCTCGGCAGCCGCAGAATCTGTCCTGTATACGGGCAGCGCCCCTCGTACCAATAGTCTGGAGGTTCAGCCGGGACAGCGGTACGAGGGGCGATAAAGGCGGTTAGGGGGTGGAGCATGACAGCACAAAGACGCGATGAACCGGGTCTTTACGGTTGAGATTCGCCGTACAGCTCCATCACACGGGTCACGGGCATGCGCGACTGTACGCCCACGGACCAGGGCGATCGATGGCCTCGGTTCAGGTGGTCGGCGGCGGCACAACCAATCATGGCAGCATTATCAGTGCAGAGCTTGAGGGGCGGAAACATAACCTTGAGCCCCTTTTCCGCAGCAGCCTCCTGAAGGTGTTGCCGCAAGCCGCTGTTGGCCGCGACGCCGCCGCCTAGTGCGATCGCAGGCAGCCCATAGTCCAAAGCACAGGCAATCGCTCGCTTGGTTAGCCCTCTGGCTACGGTCTCCTGAAAGCTGGCGGCAATGTCGGCTACCGGCAGTGGGTCAACGCCCTCTGCCCGGAGCCGCTCGACCAGCCGCAGCACCGCCGTCTTCAGCCCGCTAAAGCTGGAGTCGTAGGGGTGAAAGCCGCCGCCAGGAAGAGAAATATTGCCTTCGGGCAGCGGGAAGGCTTTGGGGTTGCCCTCCTTTGCCAAACGGTCCATTACAGGGCCGCCCGGATAGCCCAGGCCCAACAGCCGCGCCACCTTGTCAAAGGCCTCGCCTGCCGCATCGTCGCGGGTTTGGCCCAGGGTTTCGTAGTGGCCACAGTCTTTGACGTAAATTAGGCTAGTGTGGCCACCAGAGACCAACAGGCACAGGTAGGGAGGCTGCAAGTCTGGATCGGCCAGATAGGAGGCATAGATATGCCCTTCCAAGTGGTGCACGCCTAGGAACGGCTTGTTATGCACCATTGCCAGCGTCTTACCAGCCGTTAACCCCACCATCAGCGCTCCGACGAGGCCGGGGGCACAGGTAGCCGCTACCCCATCAATATCGGCCCAACCCAGGCGGGACTGATCTAGGGCGGTTGCGATCGCATCTCCCACCGTTACCACGTGCTCACGCGAGGCCACCTCGGGTACAATCCCGCCATAACGCTTATGAGTCTCAATTTGAGAGGCCACAACGCTGCTGAGCACTGTGCGATCGCTAACGACAGCCGCTGCTGTCTCATCACAGCTTGTTTCTAAAGCGAGAATTGTGACCATGCTTAAACAGTTTGTATAAGAGTTTGTAGAGATGTAAACACCCCATCCATCTTAGCTTTACGGGGTTTCCCCCGCGGGGTATGATTGCGCCTAAGTTGGGTGAATTCCTGTTCAAAAAACGTAACGTTTTGTTCAAAAACGCCTGGTTTCTCTGTAACAAAAGGAAACAGTTTATGCGACGGTTGTTTGCTGTAGTACTGGTCATTTGCCTCTGGTTTGGCTTCGCCGCTCCAGCCTCCGCTGGACTGGCTGGAGACAATGTCTCTGGCCTGACCCCCTGTAGCGAAAATGCTGCTTTCCAAAAGCGGGCTGACGGTGCCAAAACCGAATCAGCCAAGGCTCGCTTTGCTATGTATGGCAGATCCAATGTCCTCTGTGGACCCGAAGGGCTGCCCCACCTAGTAGTCAGTGGTGACCTCTCTCACGCAGGTGAGTTCATCATCCCCAGCATCTTGTTCCTATACATTGCTGGCTTCATCGGCTGGGCAGGTCGTTCTTACATCATGGCTGTGCGTGCTGAAAAGAACCCTGAAGAAAAAGAAGTTGTCATTGAGCTTCCCCTAGCTATTAAATGCGCGTTGGGAGCATTCGCTTGGCCCCTCGTAGCATTCAAAGAGATCACCACAGGTGAGATGTTTGCAAAGGAAAACGAAATTACCGTTTCCCCTCGCTAATTCTTAACGTCCTAGTCATTGCGCTCAGGAGAATAACAAACCCATGTCTAATGGTTTGCAAAGATACTTGTCAACTGCTCCCGTGTTGGCCACCATCACGTTGCTTATTTTGTCAAGTGCCCTAATCGAATTCAATCGATTCTTCCCAGATCTGCTCTTTCACCCATAAGGGCAGAGGCGGAATTCCCTAACGCTTTCTAATATCTTTCCAAGACTCAAATCAATCGCTCATCGAAGATGGGTTGTTGATTCTTTGCTGTGAATGTTGTTTGAGTTGGAGAACCCTTTTTTATGGTGGTTACCACTGCACCTGTAAGGCCATCAGACGATCCCATCAGGCCTGCCCTTAACGATCCGCAGGTCGGAGACCTAGAGACCCCAATTAATTCCTCTGGTTTCACCAAAGCTTTTATTGGGAACTTACCTGCTTACCGTTCCGGCCTCTCGCCTCAGCGGCGAGGACTGGAAATTGGCATGGCCCATGGCTATTTCCTGTTTGGCCCCTTCACCTACTTTGGTCCTCTGCGGGATTCTGATATCCCTGGTCTAGCGGGCCTGCTGTCTGCAGCTGGCCTGATCATCATTTTGACTGCTTGCCTGTCCCTTTATTCAGGCGCGGGCGTCAACAAGACGGTCACCAAAACGACCACTCCCTTCACCCCTCCTGCTAGTTTGGAGACCGAAGAGGGCTGGAGCGAGTTTGCTGGCAGCTTTTTGATTGGCGGCATTGGTGGGGCAACCTTTGCCTACCTGCTGTGGACAAATCTGCCCCTGCTGCAGAGCGTCGTTACCGGCGGTCACAGCTAAGAGATTGAGCGTTCTTTATTACGTTCATTTCCTAAAGTGAAAGAGCTGTTACTCATGAGTAACAGCTCTTTCACTTTAAGTCTTCTCTTTTAAGAACCTGATTTTGGCTTTTCAACAGCCGACCTGATGCCTACTTCTCCTGGGCGGAGGACGGCTTTGAGAAATCATTTAACGACCAGTAATATTCGAGTGAGATTTTGGATTGCTGGCATATATCTTCTATCTGACGCTGTTGGGACAGAGCTTTGCGAAGAGTACCGATCAGCTCTTGAACCTTTGTCTTCAATACCGGGTTTTGGTATGCGGCGGCCATGGTCTGCCGTTCGAGAAGCTGTAGCAGCAGTTCGTAGTGGATGTGAGAAGGAAGAGGAATCTGATATTCCGGGTTCACCATAGAGTCAACCAGCCGCTGAGTAAAAAATACCTGGAATAGCCATGTTGCGATCGCGCTCCAGCAAATACGGTTATTAGCAGAGTACGGTAATCGTAGAAGAAACTAGGTAAACAAATCGACAATTGCCTGACCTGGATCGGGCTGCTTCATCAAAGATTCACCAATTAGCACCGCATCTGCTCCCACTTCGGCCACAAATTTGAGGTCGGCTGGCGCGTGAATTCCAGATTCACTGACCACGATGGCATTGCGGGCCTGTAGTTGGGCTCGACGGGCAGCAATCAGCTGGCGAGTCGTCTCTAGGCTAGTAGTAAAGTCGGCCAGATTGCGATTGTTAATGCCGATCAAAGAGATCGCTTCAATGGCTAACACCCGATCTAATTCTTCTAGGGTGTGGACTTCGACCAGGGCGCTCATGCCCAAAGCTTTGGCAATCTGCACGAAATAGCCCAAATCTTTGTCAGAGAGCACCGCTGCAATCAGCAATACCGCATCGGCCCCCTTCACCCGAGCCAAATACATCTGGTAGGGGTAGATAATGAACTCCTTACAGAGCAAAGGCAAATCAACCGCCTGCCGGATCTGGGCCAGGTACTCAAAGTCACCCTGAAAGAAGGTCTTGTCGGTTAGAACCGACAGGCAGGTAGCTCCGTGGCTGGCATAGGTGCTTGCGATCGCAGCCGGATCAAAATCCTCCCGAATCACGCCTTTACTAGGAGAGGCTTTTTTGACCTCTGCAATCAGGGCCGGGGTTGTTTTACCCTGCCGCAAGGCCGCAGCAAAGTCCCGAGGCGGCGGCGCACTTAACACCTGACGCTGTAGCTCTGGCAGAGCCTGCTGTTGCCGCAGCTGTTCGACCTCTTCCTCTTTTTGCCAAATGATCTTCTCTAAGATGTTGCGAGGCTCAGCATCAGGCACCTGGATTTGATACTGAAGAGCCTGCACAGAAACCGAAGGATTGGGCGGGCGGCGACGAATGTGCATAAATCCTGCGAGGGCCTGCGAAGGGATATGGAGAAAACGCTAGGAGGGAACTACCACAGCCCGCTTGAAGGCTTCATCCAGCACCTCAGACAGGGTGGGATGGGTGTGGACGCAGAAAGACAGGTCAGTGACTGTCTGGCCCTGAGCGATCGCATTGGCCGCCTCTTGAATTAGGTCAGCCGCATGCATACCGATGATGTGCGCCCCCAAGATCTCCCCGGTGTCTTTGCGGTAGATCACCTTGGCTAGCCCGTCAGACTCCCCTTCAGCTAGCGCCTTGGAGTTGCCCTTAAAGTAGGTTCGCACCGAGTCAACCGCAAACCCCTCTGCTTCGGCCAGGGCTTTGGCTGTGGGCTCCGTCATGCCAACAAAGCTCACCTCTGGGTGGGTAAAGGCTGCCGCTGGGATGCTCTGGTAGTTGATGGTGCGGGTGCGATCGCACATATTCTCAACCGCCACTACCCCTTGGGCCGAAGCCGCATGGGCCAGCATCATCTTGCCCGTAGAGTCGCCAATGGCCCACAGGTGAGCTACGGGTTCACCATCTCGCAGCACCTGCATCTGGTCATTAACCTGGATATAGCCACGCCGATCTAGCTCAATGCCGAGCGACTCTAGCCCCAAGTTCTTAGTGGCAGGAATTCGCCCAGTGGCTACTAGGCAAGCATCGACTTCTAGGACTTCAACGGTTTCTTTAGTGGCAGGGTCAGCCAGTTCGATCAGCACCGGCGAACCGGGGGTCACTTTTTTGGCAATCAGACCCACTCGGGTATCGATGGCGCGGGGATTGATCAGCACCCGCTCAGCAATCTTGGCAATGTCGGGATCGAAAGTCGGCATCAGCCGATCTAGCGCCTCGATCATCGTCACCTCGGAGCCGAGGGCAGTATAAACATCAGAAAATTCTAGGCCAATATAGCCGCTGCCGATGATAGCGATCCAGTCGGGCAGCCAGTCTAGGCGAATGGCCTCATCGCTGGTAAAAACCGTCTTGCCATCAAGTTCAATACCGGGTGGCACAAAGGGCACCGACCCCGGAGCCAGCAAGATGTCGCGGGCCGTCACCGTCTTTTCGCCCTCGGCGGTTTCAATCACCACCTTATGCTCACCAGCAACCTTAGCCCAACCTCTCAGCGTCTCCACCTTTAGCCGGGTGAGGCTGTTGGTCAAGTCGCCCTGAATCTTGCCCACCAGATTTTTGGCGTGGTCAGCCACAGCCTGCCGGTCAAACCCGACCTGCCCCACTTGAATTCCCAAAGACTTGAGATGCGCCGCATCCTGCAGTTCCCGGACTCGGCCCGATGCCGCCAGCAGGGCCTTGGAGGGAATACAGCCTCGATTAACGCAGGTGCCGCCCATATCTCCGGCTTCTACAATCGCAGTCTTGAGGCCGCTTTTAACGGCATGGAGAGCCGCTCCGTGCCCCCCCACCCCTGCACCAATAATCAGCAGATCGTAGTCGAATGCTTGACTCACGTCACTCTCCCAGACATCACCTAAACATGCCCTCACCCCAGGCTGACTCATTTCTGCAAACAAATCTCTGTAAACAGAAAGCCAGGGGTATCAGCCCTCTTCCATTCTTGACTAGAGACGGCGTTTTAGACAACATCTCAGTAGGTGCCTTAGTGAACCCCAGTCACCGGCCGGCCTTGAATTGCCCCAGGCCAAAGGTATGCTCCTATCCTCGCTGATGGGCAAGGGAACTGTTTTAGAGGGAATCTTTGGAAGAACCCTTGAGAAGAAACCTCGCGTTAGAGAACCCGCCAAATTGGGCAAACCCTAATTTAGGGAGCTGCCTGACATCCTCCCACGCCTAGCTGAAGCGGATTAGGCTTCAGCCTTCCCACTGTCCTTCCGTTTGGAGCGGAGTTGCATGTCAAATCATTCTCATTATCAGCGGCAGGCCTCTAGCGATGAATTCATGCAGTCCCTAGGCCAATTAGAAAACGTCTTAAAAGCCGAAGCAGAGGTTGAGCCACCTGCCCCCACACCCCCTGCTCAGCCAACAGCCTCAGCACCTCCAGCAATGGCGGCACCCTCGGCTCAGACAACAGCCTCGCCGCAGTCAGACCTAGAAGCAGCCCTTGAGGCAGCAGCGGCTGACATTGAGCAGTTCATGAACACCCCATAGACGTGAATTGAGTGCCCTTACGCTCACGCGTTGTCTGGCTCCACCCTATCGGGCCTTCAAGAACCGCTCCCCATTCGCTGGCGCAGGGCTTCGTAGAGCAGGAGCGTGCCTGCGATCGCAACATTGAGCGACTCCACTGCTGGGTTCAGGGGAATTTTTACCTGCTGCGAAACCTGCTCTAGCAGGATTGGAGAAAGCCCAGCTCCCTCATTACCGAGGAGGATTACAGTCGGCGGATGAAAATCAACCGCCCAGTAATCAACCTCGGCCTGGGCATTGGTGCCCAGTACCTGAATGCCTGCCTGCTGCCACTGGTTGACCTGAGCCGCTAAGTCAGGGCTCACTGTCGTGGGGCAGCGAAACCACTGTCCGGCCGAAGCTCGCAGCACCTTAGGATGGGCTGGATCGACGCTATCGGCGCTGAGCCAAAGACCGTCGGCGGCTACAGCGCTAGCGCTACGGATCAGCGTGCCCAGGTTGCCAGGGTCTTGCAGGGTTTCAACAGCAATACCCAGAGTAGGAGCAGCCGCCGCTGCTAGCGGGGCGCGGTGGGGGGCAACAGCAACAACGCCATCGGGATGAACGGTGGTTGCGATCGCAGCTAGCACCTCTGGGCTCACTCGCTCAAACCGCGCCGCATAGCCAGCCAGCGTCTGCTGCAGGTCAGGGTAGCGGCTCTCCCAAGCAGGGGTGCAACACACCACTTCCAGGGGATAGCCCGTCCCCCAGGCCTCCTGCACCAAATGAGTGCCTTCTAGCAGAAACTGGCCATAGGCCCGTCGCCCTTTGGCCTGGTGCAGCTTGCGAACGTGTTTAACCAAAGAATTTTGCAAGCTCGTCAACATCGCCGACGCTTCCTTGTGACAACCCAAGTGATACCTCAACCCACAACCAGCCCTTCCCTTCTGTTATCCCAACGACTGATCAACGACTGATCAGAATTTATTGAAGAACTGGCCCGATATATAACAAAGTCTAAAGCTTCATTTCTTTCCGTTAAAACAAACAAAAAAGTGCTACCGAAATAGCACTTTTCAAAGTTCAAAACTACTGCAAAGCAGTCTTGTTTTATATGCGGAACCCGGGACTTGAACCCGGAAGTCCTTGCGAACACTAGAACCTGAATCTAGCGCGTCTACCAATTCCGCCAGTTCCGCTAGCGGTGCAGCATTTGTGCCGCGATTTATCAATATGCGGCACAAAACCCATTTCGTCAAGTACTTCTTCGAAAAAGATTTTTGCCTTTAGAAGAAAGTAGCCAAGCAATTAGGTCAGATTGCCGAAAACGGGTTAAAAACTCAGTAGCGAGCAAGAATGTTTCGGGTAGAATCTAGACGAAAAAATTCTGTCGCACTAATTAAGTTTTTGGAGGCTAAGCCTATCGCTACCCCAACTGGTCTGCACAACGTGCCTGCTTCCCCCGAGGCAGACGATTCTGTGCTGAAAATTTACGGCAGAGCCTCCTTGTCGGGGCACGTATCCATCAGCGGCGCAAAAAACTCTGCGCTAGTTGTGATGGCAGGTGCCCTGCTTTGCTCTCAGCAGTGCCGGATTCGCAACATTCCCTCTTTGGTAGACGTTGAGCGTATGGGAGAAGTTCTCCTGGCGCTGGGAATGAAAATTTCCAGAGATGGCAACACTCTCGACATTGATGCCAGCACGATTCGTCACACCAAAGCCCCTTACGAGTTGGTCAGCCGATTGCGGGCCAGCTTCTTTGTCATCGGCCCACTGCTAGCTCGCATGGGCGTTGCTCGGGTGCCGTTGCCTGGAGGCTGCGCTATTGGGGCCCGTCCGGTTGAGCTGCACGTGCGTGGGCTGCAGGCGATGGGTGCCGACGTGCATATCGATCACGGCACCGTTCATGCCTATATTCCAGGTAGCCGTCGCCGCCTACAGGGAGCCCACATCTACCTCGACTACCCCAGTGTTGGCGCAACGGAAACCCTAATGATGGCTGCTACCCTGGCCGATGGGGAAACCATCATCGAAAATGCTGCTCAAGAACCCGAAGTGGTCGATCTGGCTAACTTCTGCCGAGCGATGGGAGCTCGCATTCGAGGCGCAGGTACCAACACCATCACCATTGCCGGGGTTCCCAGCCTACACAGCACCGACTACGGCATCATTCCCGACCGAATTGAGGCGGGCACCTTTTTGGTAGCTGGCGCAATTACCCGTTCTGAAATCAGCCTGTCGCCGATTATTCCAGAGCATCTCACTGCCGTTATCGCCAAACTGCGCGAGGCTGGGGGCGACATCGTTGAGGAAGGCCCTAACCGAGTAAGGTTTATTCCAGGCGATACCATCCGCCCCATCAACATTCAAACTGGCCCCTTCCCAGGCTTTCCTACGGATATGCAGGCCCAGTTTATGGCTCTGATGAGCCTGTGCGATGGCAACAGCCTGATTACCGAAACTGTGTTTGAAAATCGGCTGCGCCACGTAGCCGAGCTTAACCGCATGGGCGCTGATATCCGGATGAATGGCACCTGCGCCATTGTCAAAGGGGTTTCGGGTCTGTCGGGCGCTCCTGTCTTGGCCACCGATCTGCGGGCCTCTGCAGCGCTGGTGCTGGCAGGACTAGCAGCACAAGGCACCACAGTTATCCAAGGGCTGCACCACCTAGACCGAGGCTACGAGAACCTAGAGGCCAAGCTGCGCGGCTTGGGGGCAAATCTCAGCCGGGTGACCGCAGCTGAGGCAGGCACAACTCCCTTAGCTGCGGAGGTCAGCCTCTAACCCATCGAGCAGGAGCGCAGGCGCTGCGCTCCTGCTTGGTTACCTGTTTGATTAGGGAGGTCATTCACCCCTATCCCCCTGAGAGCCCAAAAACCTCGCTATACTATCCAAATAATCAAGCCAACATCAGGTATTGGAGCTAGTACAGCAGGCAAGCCGAGTCTTTGAGGCTCATTTCTAGCCTTCTCCTCACTCCGACTCAACGGACTCAATACCCGATAGGCTCTTCGCTACGAGGTCACCACACCTGAGCATGGGTTCGAAAGTTTGTTTATTGGGGCTTAAGGCAGACCAGTTTCGGCATCCCCTAGACCAGGAATCGACTCAAGCCCTCAAGCAGCTTCCAGGACTAGACATACTGATCCGCAATCTGATCGGTCCGCTGGGAGAGCAATTTTTCTACCTAGAGAATATCGCTTCTAGTGTGCTAGTGGGTGAGCAACAGCTGCCTCAGCTCCACACGCTGCTACTAGAAGCCTGTGAAGTTCTCGATCTAGAGCCGCCCCAGCTCTATGTCCGGCAGCATCCGGTTCCCAATGCCTATACCTTTGCCATGCGGGGCAAGCAGCCGTTTATTGTGGTTCACACTTCGTTGCTAGATTTGCTCACGCCAGAGGAGATTCAGGCGGTGATCGCCCATGAGTTGGGCCATCTGAAATGTGACCACGGGGTTTATCTAACGCTAGCTAATCTCTTGTCCCTGGCAGCTACGCAGCTACCGATGGGCGAGGTGTTGGCTCAGGCTTTGCAGACCCAGATGATGGAGTGGGTTAGGTGTGCGGAGTTTACGTGCGATCGCGCCGCCCTCCTAGTTGCCCAAGACCCTCGGATTGTCGCCTCCTTGCTAATGAAGCTCTCGGGCGGCTCCCCGACTCTATCTAGCCAGCTCAATGTAGAGGCCTTTCTAGAGCAGGCTCGCTCCTACGACGCCATCAGCAGTGACCAGATCGGCGACATGCTCAAGCAAATCCGCACCCAAGATCTTACGCATCCGGTGCCGGTACTGCGAGCGCGGGAGGTCGATCGCTGGGCCAGCAGCCAAGAATATTTTCAGCTGTTGAAATCGAAGCCAATTCAGTATAATAGTGAAGCTGAAACAACGGGCGGATGGCGGAATTGGTAGACGCACCGCACTCAAAATGCGGCGGCTTCGGCCTTGCGAGTTCGAGTCTCGCTCCGCCCATTGATTGAAAAGGGACGCTGGTAAGATTGCCAGCGTCCCTTTTTTTGTTCATACATCTGGCCGTATTGGGCAAAACATAACCGTCTCGGGCAGCCTGCTACGATACGACAGCTCTCCCTGCCCACCCGAGGAAGCGTGGGGGGGCATCACAGCTTTGCAGGGAGTATTTACCCAATGAAAAAATTTTTGGCCGTTGTTTCAGCAGGTGTTGTGAGTTTGGCCGTTGGGGCAGATACTCACGCTCAAGATCTGGAGTGCCCTGGTATGCTGGCCTATCTAATTAATGCGGCAGGGGAATGTGTCGATCTAGATAGCCTCCAGCAGGGAACTCCGGCCCCTCCACTCCAGCAGGCCTCGGAGCCGATTCGAGTGATTTACGACACCGACGGTGCCTTCGAAGATTTTTATGCCGTGCTGGTGCTGGCCCTGGCCTCCCAACAGCCCAACCCTCCAGTGAAGCTAATAGGTGTAACGACCATGGCCCACGGTGAGGCCTACTGCAACAACTCCAGCGGCTACCCCCAACTCAAGCAGGATCTGCTGGGCAACTTTTCCGCTGAAGAAGGCACCATCGACGGCATTTTTCAAAAGGTCATCTCCCTGGCCCAGTACGACGATGCCAAAATCTACTCGGGCTGTGATGAGAGCGTTGCCACCATTGCGGTTGCCAACGAAGCTGATGCCTTTGGCAAACCTATTCCGGGAGCAGGCCGTACCCCCATTCGAATGCAGCTTCCCTTGGGAGGACGCAAGGCGCTAGAGCCGTGCATTTTTCACCAAGAGTTCGTGTTTCAACAGCCCGATGTGGTCTGCTGGAACGAATTTAACCGCGCCTTTCGCGATGAAACGCTGCGCTATGTTTTGCCCACCGCTCAAAACACTCTAGATACCTTTGGTCTGTCGGAACTTGATTTGATTGCTCCTCGCAAAAAGGCTTCTGAGTTTATCGCTTCTACTATCTGTGAGTCTTATCAAGATAGCAACCCACTTACGGTAGTCACGGTGGGGCCAGTCACCAACCTGGCTAGGGCCTACGACAAAATCGAAAAGAACCCAGCTAAGTACGGCTGCCCCCGCAACCTTGAGCTGGAAGACCTCGATGATGTCGTTTCGACCCGCCATATGGGAGGCGCTTGGGACACCAATAAAGCGGACAACTTTGACGAACAGGGCCGCTACCGCCTAAATGAGCCCTTCCCGGTGTGGACAGTGGGCAACATCTACTATCAGGCTGGGGAGCATATCTTTGGCATGCACCACTTGCCTTTTCCAGGCACTAACTTTGAAGGCATTCAAACCAATCAGCACAAGCAGGCGTTTAATTCTCTCAATAACGCAGAGTTTAATTTTTGGGTGGATGCCCTGGCTGTCGATAAGGTTTTGAATTCGGGCATTTCGACCTCGATTGTGCCGCTCAATGCTACTGACTTTGCCAACTTGGCAGGCTTTGCCGACCGGATTGAGAATAATCCAGCAGTGTGTAATACGGCCCCGGCTCAGTTTGTTAAAACGCTGCAGCGCTCGAATCAACCGGCTCCGGGTGTCTTTGTGTTTGACACACTGTTTTTCTGGGACACGCTCACGGTGGCTAGTCTGTGGAATGATTTTGTCACTTTTGTGCCGTTCAACGACCTGGAAATTACTACCTTGACTAACGGCGACCCAACGACAGTGACGGGGCAAATTCCTCAGGCGGAGCTGTTTCGGCGAGATATTGGCAATATGTTTCGTCGGAATCGGGTGGACAACCCGGTGGAGATGGCCCTATCGGTGAAGCCTGCTGCTGGAGATGAGGACTTTGCCGAGACGATTCAGGATTTTGTCTTTGGCGTGGTCTGCGACAAGGATTAATCCCCAGATTGAGATAGGCGCGAAGCATTCAGCAAGGATCTACGCCAAGTTACGGAGGCTGACCCTCTGAATGTTTCGCGCGCTGTCAGTATTTATGCTAAATCGAAACTGGCTCTGAACTTTTAGCAGGCAATTGGCCTGGTTATTGAGAAAAAGGGGCCGTTTCTTGAGAATAAGAGGACAAAATCAAGAAAAGGCGCGACCAATTCAAGGATCATCACGACCAATTCAACAAATAGCACGATGAATTCAACAAGTGGCGCGATGAATTCAAGGATCATCACGACCAAATCAACAAATGGCGCGATGAATTCAAGGATCGTCGCGACCAAATCAACAAATGGCGCGATGAATTCAAGGATCGTCGCGACCAAATCAACAAATGGCGCGACGAATTCAAGGATCGTCGCGACGAATTCAATAATTACGGTGCTGAATTCAACAAACTTTGCTAGCCATTCGAGAAGCAAGGCTACACCCCTCCACAAAGCGAGGATGTGGCGCGCTGTAGGATGGATGCTCACTGCCGCTGATGCCTTGAGAAGGTGGGCACGGACGGTTGCCCTTTGCCCACCCTACGCTTGAGCTTTAGAGGGACGTTAGCAAGATTGCTAGCGTCTCTTTTTTTGTTCAAGGTGACCTACATCTCAACCAGGCATGGCATTGCAGCCCCCGTGGGGCAGCTTCAGAACATCCCCTGTATCTTCACACTTGCTGGTTAAGAACAAGGGAAAGCAATGAAACAGACAGCGTAGAAATTTCGACATATGCTGTCATTAGGCAGTATGGGCCTACTCTAATGCAACATCCTCAGCTGACTGAAATCCTCGATCAGCTCCAGGCTTACCTTAAAAACCTCTACAGTGAACGCCTAGAGCGATTAATGTTGTTTGGCTCTCGGGCTCACCAAGAAGCAGAGCCTGATTCTGATATCGACGTGATGGTAGTCCTCAAAGGTGAGATTGATCCTTGGATCGAGATCGAGCGAACAGGCGAATTTATCTCAGATCTTTGTTTGACTTACAGCGTTGTGATCTGCAATGTTTTTGTCTCTGCTAGCCGCTACCAAAGCCAGGGAAATGCTCTTATTCGTAACGTCTATCAGGAAGGGGGTCCACTTTGACGTTTGAGCAGTAGCAGCTTGTTACAAAAGCTGAGGAAAATGTCCAAGCCGCAAGATTACTGCTTGCAGAGAGCCTCTACGATATCGCTGTCTCTAGAGCCTACTATGCAATGTTTTACATCGCAGAGGCTTTCCTGCTAAAGGAAGGGCTATCACTCTCTAAACATTCTGGGGTGATTGCCAAGTTCGGTGAAATCTATGCAAAACCGGGTCGCATCCCCAAAGAGTTTCATCGAAATCTGATTCAAGTAGAACAGTCTCGTACAAAAGCTGACTATGATACTGCTTCTAAAACCAGCCGAGCAGAGGTAGAGACACAGAGTGAGAGAGCAGAAAAATTTATAGCTCTTGCTAAGCAGCAGCTATAGGGCAATGTGAGATGCAAGATCGCTACAGATATGTATTAAAACCAGTCAAGAACAGCTCTAGCCACTGACCCAGAAAGCAATTTGCTCGATTGGCATTTGGCCCCTATTCTCCCAAAACGTAGCGAGTCAAAATCCTTATCACTTCGTTGACTCGGCCGGTGGCTTGAGGTTTGCTCCACTCCCTAACCTCGGCAAAACCTACCCGATAGAGTTCGTGAATTACTCGCTTCACGCTACGGGGCGAGCCTTTTACTAAAATTCTGACGCTCTCTCTACCAGATTCAGCGGCAGAATCGGCAGTCACGGCAGCTTGAGCTTCGTGGGCTGGAATGTCTGAAGTTAGAAAGGCTTTAACCATATTGAGCACCTCGAAAAGCTAATGTCATCTCTTGCGATTACATTAGCCATCATAGGGCTTTTTTATTAGAATGTCATCTCAACCGATTACATTTACGGTGTTGTGCTCCTTTGGGACGATAAGGAGCATGGGAAAAGCCGGTAAAGCCCTAAGGGAAGTCCTAACCAAGTACGGCATTAGCCAAAACAGCCTTGCCGTTGCGATGGGGTTGCAGCGCTCTGCTATCTATAAGTGGTTTCACGAAGAGCGAGACCCCACGGCTGAGACAGCTGCCGATATTCTCAAAGCCCTAAAAACCCTAAATCACCGGGCTGCTGAGGAGTTTGTGCAGCGCTATTTGGGAGATGTGCTCAAAGATGAGAGTCAGGATTAACCTAACGGGTTAGGCTTTCCCGTAAACCTTGCCAATAAGATCGGGAATTGCCCTAGCCGGAGCTGTATTAGCTGATAGAAAATAGAGATAAGTCGTGAGGTACACCATGTCTCAACAGTTGAAGCGGTGGGAATCGCCTCGTCGTAAGGGGCGAAATGACAAGGGTCGAGGCGGATCAGCCCGACAGCGGCAGTTGGTCAAGCGGCAACAGCAGCTGCGCCAGCGGTTAAAAGACAGCAATACACAGCCCGACGACAAAGGGCAGAACGGGAAAGACAGGGGAGGCGCTAACGCCTCCCCTTCTTTTTTGCTTTCCTTGGGCTGGCTAGAGGCAGAAAAGAAAAAAGCGGCATAGTGAGAAGAGGAGTTTTTTGCCTATAACCCATGCCCGAAGGACCGGAAATTCGTCGAGCTGCAGATCGACTGGAAAAAGCGATCGCACATCAGCCCACTACCGCAGTCTTCTTTGCCTTTGAGCACCTCAAGCCCTTCGAGGAAAAGCTAGCTGGACGAGCGGTAGCGGCCATCGAAACCTTCGGCAAGGCTATGGTTACTCGCTTCGACAACGAGATCTGCGTCTATAGCCACAACCAGCTCTACGGGCTTTGGATGGTGCGTTCGGCCCACGACTACCCACCCACTAAGCGCCAGCTCCGCTTTGCTATTCACACCGGCAAGAAATCAGCCCTGCTCTATAGCGCTTCAGACATTGCCGTACTATACGCTGATGAAGTGCCCCATCACCCCTTCATCCGCAACCTAGGGCCAGACGTACTGAAACCGACCACTACCGAAGCGACGGTGCTAGAGCAGATCACCTCGACCCGCTTTCGGCGAAAAAGCCTTTCGTCGCTGCTGCTCGATCAGCGGTTTCTCTGCGGCATCGGCAATTACCTACGTAGCGAGATCCTGTTTGTGGCTAGAACTCATCCGACGCTACGGCCTATGGATTGCTCAGAAGTACAAATTGAGGGGTTGGTGAAAGGTGCGATCGCAATTCCCCGCCAGTCCTACCAGCACAACGGCATTACCAACGACTTAGCGCTAGCTGCTCGCCTCAAAGCAGAAGGCTTAGCTCGCCGGGAATATCGCCACTGGGTATTTGGCCGCGAAACCCAGCCCTGCTACATCTGCGGCACCCCTATTATCAAAGCCATCAGCGGCGGACGACGCTACTACTACTGCCCTACCTGCCAACCCCTATCCCCCCACCGCTAATCCCTCGCCTCTCCGCTTCCTGCATCCAATTCCCAACCAGCTTCGTACTAAATACAACCACCTGCCCTATACCCCTTGCTTTGGAGCCAGGCGCAGGTAACTCACGCATTCATCCCATAAGGAATACCCATGAAGAACGTTCAGCGCGTTGTGTTGAATTGCTTGCTTGGCGCTTTAACCTGCCTATTTTTAGTCGGTGTCTCGTCACCCGCCTTTAGCCGCATGGCGACTCCCGCCCCTACCACGGCTCAAGCCACTTCATTGCCCGCTTCGCTAGAAGCTCTGGCCACCAACCTTAACGCTGCAGAGTCGGCACTGCTGGCTCAAGGCATGACCGGCAGCGGCATGATGTCTTACGGAGCAATTTTGCGGCCTGCCAATGTAGTTCCCAAAGCACCTATGTCCAGGGCGCGGGGAGCTGTCGGAGCAGTCTTGTCGGGTAACCGTCTGGTAGTTCGAGGCAGCTTCAACAACCTGTCTAGCTCCCTACGCAACTACGCTACCGACCCAGTTGATCCGCCTAATGCCAACATCACCTCAGCCTTCCACATTCACCGGGGTATGCCTTCTGAAAATGGCCCCTTCCAATACGCTCTGCAGGTCATGCTCAACAATACTGGCATGGGCGGCATGGCGATGGGCGAGTACACCCTAACCCAAGAGCAGCTGCAGGCTTTGAATAATGGCATGCTCTACGTTGATCTTCACACTAGCCGCAATCGGGGCGGTGAACTGCGCGGCATCTTAATGCCCTACTAGGGCAATCTACAGCCCGATAAGCTTCCGTGCGGCAGGGATAAACCTAGCTTTGCCCCTGCCGCTACCACGACGAGTCGTCCTGCGACAGGTTAAGATGAGTCGGTTGAACCCGACAACGGGGCATCCGGGAGATTTCCTCAAGCTGCATCTATGCATTCTGAGCCACCCAGCAGCCACGCCGATCTCAACTCTAGCGATGCAGAACTTTGTCTGGCCTTGCGGGCGGGGCAAACTGAGGCTTTAGGTGTGCTCTACGACCGCCATGCTGGGCTGGTTTATGGCTTGGCCCTGAGGTTGCTAGGCAACGCTCAGGAGGCAGAAGATCTCACCCAAGACATCTTTTTGAGTCTAGCTAGAACGCTGTCCTTCGATCCCCGACGCGGTTCCTTGCGAACTTATCTGGCTATTCTCACTCGATCGCGGGCGGTTGACCGGATGCGATCGCATCAGTCTGCCCACACCCATCTACAGCGGTGGCACCGCAGCAGCGATCCCCTGGTCTCTAGAAACTCACCTGTCGATATCGTAGCGGCGCAGGAACAGTCCCAGGAAGTTCAATCGGCGCTGACTCAGCTGTCGCAGGAGCAGCAGCAAATTCTGCAGATGGCTTATTACGATGGCCTCAGTCAAAGCAAAATTGCCGAGCAGCTCAACCTGCCCCTAGGCACCGTTAAAGCGCGGGCCAGACGGGCGCTGATAAAGCTACGCCAAACCCTTCAAGATAATCGAGAATAAGGAGCAAATGGCTGGGGTGATGCATTCAGAAGAGTTGCAGCTATTGATCGCAGGCTATGTGCTCTGTGACCTCAGTCCAGAAGAGGCGACCCAGTTTGAACAGCAGCTAGCCGCTGATCCAGAGCTGGGGTTAGAAGTGGCTCGCCTACAGCAGGTCCTTGAGTCGGCCTACGACAGTCCAGAAGTTGCGCCCCCGGCCCACCTGCGCGATGCCCTTCTAAGCGCTTACGAGAAACCTTCTAGGCCCGCTTTGCACGTAGTCGAGTCCTCGCCTTTAGGTCGCCAGCGCCCAGACCGGAAAGGTTGGTGGAGAGCCGCTGCCGCTGTTCTGATTGGCGGTCTCAGCATCAGCAACTATGTGCTTTGGCAAGAGCTGCAGACTCTCCGCATAGCCTCTTCTACTGGGCCTGCTGCCGCTCCGCTGACCTTTTCCCTGCAGCCTACCGATGCTGCCCTAGCGGCGTCTGTTACAGTTGCGGTCAACCCCGACACGCTAGAGGGCACCCTCACCGTACAGGATTTGCCGCCCCTACCGCCTAATCAGGTATACGTGCTCTGGACCGTTGTTGCACCTGACGCACCCTTTACCACTGATGAGAAAGACGCCATCTTGACCCAAGTCTTTACGGTCGACGCCGAGGGCGATCTGGTGGAGGATATTCTGGTGCCCAGAGTTTACCGCGACCAGGGCACTGTCACTGCTGTTGCCGTTACCGTTGAAGATGCAGCGGCCCCCCAACAGCACGTTGCGCCCCCGCTTTTAATTGAGCGGCTATAGACCACCGATTATTTTTTAGCCAAAAAGGCCCAGGTTGAGTACATTAACCTGGGCCTTTCTAATTCTTTTAGGGCAACCGCCGTTACCAAGACCTATTACATATTGGCACGGGCATCTTTTACAGCGGCATAGAACAGCAGCCCCACCAGAGGAATGCTCACTGCCAGCACCACGCTGGTAGGCAGAGTGCCCCAGTCCGGCTGGCCGGAGGACAGTTCAAAGATGGAACCAACCGCTGCGATCGCAGCTACACAAGAACCAGCCAAAAACACACCGCTCTTGGGGGTCATCACGGCCGTCATCCACTCCTAAAAAAGACTACCTGCCACCTTACTATACAGGCCGCACGTCTTTCGCGGAGAAGCCGTGTTTCTGCAGCTCTTGATTGAGTGCCAAGGCGTTTTCTACCCGGTCTACAAACATGACGCCGTTCAGGTGATCCATTTCGTGGAGAATGCAGCGGGCCAGTAGTTCTGAAGCTGCCAACTTTTTAGGCCGACCGTTTTCATCCTTGTATGACACCTCTAGAGCTGCCGGACGCAACACATCGAGGAACACATTAGGAATGCTGAGACAGCCTTCCTGCCCAACCGCTAGATCCTTAGTGACGCGGATAATTTGCGGATTGATCAGCACCAGGGGAGGGGTTGCTGCATTTTCCGGGTCTACATCTACTACAATCAGCTGCTTGTTGACTGCCACTTGGGGCGCTGCTAGGCCAATGCCGTCAGCTGTGTACATGGTTTGCAGCATTTCCCGCACTAGCTGCCGCAGCTCATCATCCACCTTGGCAACTCGCTTGGCGGGCTGACGCAGCACCTTGTCTCCCAGAACGTGAATCTCTAGAGGCGGCTGCTGAACTTTCTTTTTCTCAACTTGGATTGCGGCGGTCATAAGCGGCTGGGAATACCCTTGTGCGACAAATTGCTTTGCTTCTATCCTAGCAACACAAACTCACTTCGAGATAGACCTAAAAGTACGACAAGCAAAGGTCGATAGATCCCCCCCATCCGTCAGAAAGCATAGGCATATTAGCGCCTTGCTTGATCAGGCTCAGGTTTGTAGAGGCCTATGTTACAGAAATCTACGGCAGCTTAGCTGGCGGATGAGGCCCCATAGCTCATTACTTCAGGCCGACACTCAGACAGCAACGCGTATAAATTGACGACTTGGCCAATAACTGCGATCGCAGGAGCCTTAAAATCCGCTGCTTGGATAGCCTCCATAATCGTCTCCAGCGTGCCCCGCAGTTCCTGCTGCTGCGGGCGCGTGCCCCAGCGCACCAGCGCTACCGGCGTGGCAGCAGGCAGCCCCGCCGCCAGCAGTTCAGAAACAATTTTCGTTAAGTTGTGGATGCCCATATAGATCACGATGGTTTCGGAGCCATGTGCGATCGCAGACCAGTTCACCTCGGGCCGGTACTTCCCAGCTGACTCGTGGCCCGTTACAAACGTTACCGAAGAACTGTAGTCACGATGGGTAATAGGAATACCGGCATAGGCCGGAACAGCTACCCCAGCAGTAATTCCTGGCACCACCTCCACCGCAATGCCCGCTTCGACCAAAGCCACCATCTCTTCACCCCCCCGACCAAAGACAAAAGGATCGCCCCCTTTCAACCGCACCACTAGGGCATGGGTCTGCACTTTGTCGATCAGCAGTTGCGTAATGTCGGGCTGCAGCAGCGAGTGGTCACCCCGGCGCTTGCCAGCATTAATCACCTCGGCTTGAGGATTAATCATCGCCAGAATGGGTGGACTTACCAACGCATCGTAAACCACCACATCAGCACACTCCAGCAGGGCCTTACCCTTCAGGGTAAACAACCCCGGATCTCCCGGCCCAGCCCCTACCAGATACACCTTACCTGGAGCAGACGGAGCCTCAGAAAGGCCAAGCAGAGTTGATAAGGTCATACATCGATATCCTGATTGGGACAGGAGGACAGCTGCCGCAGCCTATCTAGGCAGTGGCTAGCGGGAGATGTGATGGTCAAAGCCCGGCCCAAAAGAGCCATTGCACAGCCCACAAGCCAGCTCCTTTCGAGGCCAGCTCTCACAAAAAGTAAACCCAATTATAGGCCAGCCCCAAGACCATTCAGTTCATGGGGAACAGCTGACCTTAATGCCGCAGCGCCATGCGCTTCATAGGCTTAATCACAGCCCCCGCGCTCGAAGAGCAACTATCCAAAGCAATTTCAGCAGTCAATCGGGCCACCTCTACTGTGGCTCCCAGAGGCGGCAGCAGCCGAAAATTCACCCGAGGAAACCGCTCGGCTAGCTCCTCAGTTACGCGTGTAATCGCATCCGTAATGCCGCCAGTAAACAGGAAGTAGGGCATGATTGTGATCTGCTGGCAGCCCGACTGCATCAGCTGCACCACTTGACTTTCTAAATCTGGCGATACCGACCAAAACGCAACATTCGCACTCAAAGACTGTGCCAACGCCTCGACTGAATCATTGCCGCCAGGCTGTCGACTGCCGTGGGCTAGCAGCAGCCAAGACTTAGAAGCTGTCGCCGCCACCTTTGCCTTCAAAACCTGGCCCAGCCGGGAATGGCTGCCCAAATGGGTGCATAAGTCTATAGCCATGCAGCCCGCCAACTGCTCTCGCGCCAGCGCCACTTCCTGCGGAATATCTTCCACCACGTGGACTCCCCGCAGCAAAAAGATGGGCACCAGTTTTACCCGCTCCACACCAGCCGCCTTAACCCGCACGCAGAACTCATACACCTGTTGATGCAGCGGCAACGGTGTGCACTCTAGATAGGCAGTGCCCACGATAGGATACGGCGGTTGCTGGTCCCAATCACTAGATATGGCAGGCGCAGATCGGCTCTGATGCGTCGGCAGGTTAACCAGAGCCGCCGCTGTCATCATCTGATAGGGGGCCGCCTTGAGATCCGCGCCGAAGGATTTATTAGGCCGATTCAGTACAGTTCGCTCCCTGAGCTGATCTCGAACTAACTGCGCTAAACGATTCATCGCAGCCTGGGGACGAGGGTCCCGACTACCGTGAGCAATCAACAGGTAAGCTGTAGGAGAAGACGCAGACACAAGAGACACCCCTAAATCACAGAACAGAGCAAAAACACACCAGGGCGTTTTTGTGTAGACATATTATAGGGACCTGGCTTCTGTTCTCCAGTATCTAAAACAGCATTTACCTTCTTGACAGAGCAAAACTTTCTCTATCGTTTGGCTAGCCAAACCTCAGTGCTGGACAGCTCTATAGGTGAAGAAGCGGTTAAAGGCTCCTAACGAGTCTACCTGATAGGTGGGCAGCAGGCCGGTGCCAGGAAGGGCCAAGGTAGTGCTATAGCGGCTGAACAGAACAAAATTTTGCCGCTGTGTATGGTTGCGAATGATCTCCTGAAAAGCGGACTGGTTTTGCTTCAGTAGGACGCTACACTGCTCCTGTAAAACTTGAGCCAAAAAAGCAGGCAGGTCAGCACAAAGCTGATCTTCTAAATAAATTGATAACCGATCTGCTGCATACTGCTCGTACTCGAAAGGGTCAGGGTTGGTCGCAGCCATACCCACCGCCACCAGTGAGATCGCGGCTAAAGCACCCAGCCAGAGAACCCGGTTCATTTTCCCCATCGTTCTGACCCCGGAATGAGAACCTGCCATAGTGGTTACCCTTGCCTCGTCATGCTTTAAGGTAACCCAGACACCTATGAAATGTGTGTGGCTGAAACAGTTATTTGAATGCTATACTTAGAACCGCGAAAACGAATATGGCGAGCGTAGCCAAGTGGTTAAGGCAGTGGATTGTGGTTCCACCATTCGAGGGTTCGAGTCCCTTCGTTCGCCCTTATTGCGGGTCTCTGGGCAAATGGCTTGCCTAAAGCTTGCCTAAATAGAAGCCCCCAGATTTTGTGAAA